>JBJOJH010000023.1:0-3951 GCA_046046715.1 Pseudomonadota bacterium
CCTCAACCGCTTCTTTGCACCCGTCAGCCAGGAGATCGAAGCCCGCATGCCCAAAATGCAAATCGATGTGATGGAGCGCGACGGCACCTATGAGATCAAGGCCGATCTACCCGGCGTTAAAAAGGAAAACATCAACGTCCGCATCGATGGCAACGTGGTCCAGATTGATGCCGACATTAACCAGGAAAAAGAGACCCGCACCAATGGCGGCAAGATCTTGCGCAGTGAGCGCTATCAGGGCAGCGTGTCGCGCAGCTTCAGCTTGGCGCAGGACGTGGACGACAGCAAAGCCAAGGCCAACTATGCCGATGGCGTGTTGACCCTGGAACTGCCCAAAAAGGCCATGTCCGCATCGCATCGCCTGCAAATTCAGTGACGCTGAAAAGCCGGCTTTGATGAGTGCAGCACCGCCTTTGACGCCGGTGCTGCGCGCTCTTCACCTGTGCAAGACCTACACCCGTGGCGAAACGGCAGTGCACGCCCTGAGCGACGTGAGCCTGGACATCCACAAGGGTGAATTTCTGGTCTTGCTGGGTGCGTCAGGCAGCGGCAAATCGACCCTGCTCAACATCCTGGGGGGCCTGGATGTGCCTACCAGTGGCGAACTTCAATTTGCCGGCGAACCCCTGACCCACGCCAGTGACGCACAGCTCACCCGCTACCGACGCGAGCATGTCGGCTTCGTGTTTCAGTTCTACAACCTTATCCCCAGCTTGACGGTGCGCGAAAACGTGGCACTGGTCACCGACATCGTTGCCCAGCCCATGGCCGTGGACGACGCCCTGGCCCTGGTGGCTCTCATGCCCCGTGCAGACCACTTTCCGGCCCAGCTGTCGGGCGGCGAACAGCAACGGGTGGCGATTGCTAGAGCCATCGTCAAGCGACCCGAATTGCTGCTCTGCGACGAGCCCACGGGCGCCTTGGACTACGCCACCGGCAAGCTGGTACTCGAAGTCATTGCCGACATCAACAGCCGCCTGGGCACCACCGCCGTGGTTATTACCCACAACGCAGCCATTGCCGGCATGGCCGACCGGGTGGTGCGCCTGATGGATGGCAAGATTGCCAGCATCGAGGTGCCCGCCCAGCGCCTGCGACCCGATCAGTTGTCCTGGTGACGACCATGGGAAGCTGAACATGCATGCGCTCAACAAAAAAGTGCTGCGCGACCTGCGGCTGATGTGGAGTCAGGCCATCACCATTGCCCTGGTGGTGGCCAGCGGCATCGGGGGCTTCATGGCCAGCCTGTCTGCGGTGGAATCACTGGACTTGGCACGGGACCGCTTCTACCAGAGCAACCGTTTTGCCGATGTCTTTGTGACCGTCAAGCGTGCCCCGCTGGCCATGCGAGAGCGTTTGCAGCAACTCCCAGGTGTGGCGGAGGTGCACACCACCGTCGAATCCAGTGCTCGCATCACCGTGGCCGACAGCCCGGACCCGGTGGTGGGCCAGCTCATCGGCCTGGAAGCGGGCACCCAGACGGGGCTCAATCAGGTCTCTTTGCGCGCAGGGCAATGGCCGCAAGCACGCGGTAGCGACCTGGAGGCGCTGGTGAGCGAGGGTTTTGCCACGGCTCACGGCTTGCGCCTGGGCGATTCGGTCACGGCGCTGGTCAACGGCAAACGCCGTCGCCTGGTGATCTGTGGCCTGGCACTGTCACCCGAATATGTTTTTGCCGGCCTGATGGGCATGCCAGACCTGCGTGCTTTCGGGGTGTTCTGGTTGGATGCCCGCAGCCTGGCTGGTGCCATCGACATGCAGGGGGCCTTCAACTATGCCGCACTGCGCATGCAGGCAGGCGCAGCCGAAGCACCCCTGCGCGCAACGCTGGACCAGGTTCTGGCACCGTATGGGGGCCAGATGGCCCGGGGCCGAAGCGAGCAAACCTCGCACGCCATGCTGGACAACGAAATCCGTGAACAGCGCGTGCTGGGCACCCTGTTGCCGTCCATCTTCTTGGGTGCGGCGGCCTTTTTGCTGCATGTGGTGGTCGCCCGACTGGTCGCCACCCAGCGTGAACAGGTCGCGGCGCTCAAGGCCCTGGGTTACGGCAACGCCAGCATCACGAGCCATTACCTCAAACTGGTGACACCCATCGTGGCCAGCGGCTACTTGCTCGGCCTGAGCCTGGGCTGGTGGCTGGGGGCCAAAGTGACGCAACTGTATGCGGACTTTTTTCACTTCCCCACCTTTGAGCATCACCTGCCACCGTCGCTGATGGCGATCAGCCTGCTCATCGTGACAGCCACCGCCCTGTTGGGCACACTCACGGCCGTGGCTGCGACGGTGCGGCTATCACCCGCGGAGGCGATGCAGCCGCCAGCGCCCGGACGCTACCGCCGTGCCCTGCTGGAACATCTGCCCTGGCTTCAGACGCATGTGAGCCTGCGCATGATCTTGCGCAACCTGGAGCGCCGCCCCCTGCGGGCTCTGCTCACCACCAGCGGCATTGCAGCAGCGGTAGCCATCGTCATCATGGGCAACTTTCTGCGTGACGCCATCGAAAGCATCGTGGACGTGTCCTTCAATTTGGCGCTTCGCGGCGATATCGTGGTCTGGACGCCACAGGTCGTGTCGATGGCCGCCCGGCGCGAACTGTTGGCCCTGCCCGGGGTCACGCAGGTCGAACCCGGGCGCAGTGTGGCAGTCCGGTTTGTGAGTGGGCCCCACGCGGAAAGCGGCGTCCTGCAAGGCTATGCCGCTCAACCCGAACTACGCCGTGTCATCGACCTGAACAAACGGCAGGTCACGCCTGGGAGTGAGGGCATCCTGATGACGGACCGACTGGCCCACAAGCTGGGGCTGGTCCCCGGACAATGGGTCACTGTAGAGGTGCGTGAGGGCAGCAGGCCCATACGCCAGTTGCTGCTGGCACATACGGTCTCCGACATGATGGGGCTCAATGCCTACATCGAACTGGGTGCATTGAATCGGCTCCTGGGGGAGTCAGAGCTCGCTTCGGTTTTCACATTAGGCGTGGACAAAGCGTCCATTTCCGGCGTACTGCAAGCCACACAAGCCCTGCCCATGGTCGCCGGGGCCTTCAGCAAAGCCAGCATGCTGCGCAACATGCAGGAAATCTCCGCCCGCAACATTCTGGTCATGAGCACCATCCTGACCCTGTTTGCAGGCGTCATTGCAGTGGGGGTGGTTTACAACAACGCACGCATCGCGCTGGCCGAGCGCAGCTGGGAGCTGGCCAGCCTGCGCGTGCTGGGCTTTACCCGCGCGGAGGTATCTGCCCTGCTGCTGGGAGAGCTGGCTCTCACCATGGCCATTGCCCTGCCCATGGGCATGTTGCTGGGTCGCGCCCTCACCAGCCTGCTGGTAAACCTGATCCGATCTGACCAGTTCAGCTTTCCCGTGGTGATCCTGCCGCGCACCTACGCCTGGGCGGCCCTGTGCGTGCTGGTCGCCGGCGCGGCGAGTGCGCTGGTGGTGCGACGGCGTATCGACCACCTGGACATGGTGGCTGTTCTTAAAACCCGGGAGTAAACATGCCCAGTAAAACCACCTGGGGCTGGCTCGCCATCACCCTGCTCATCATCGGCGCATCGATCTGGGCCTTTGCGCCACGCCCCATTGAAGTGGAGGCAGCCACCGCGGTGCAAGCCCCCTTTGAGCAATTCATCGAGGAAGATGGCCGCACCCAGCTGCGCGAGCGTCACACCATTTCCGCCCCGGTGTCTGCCCGCTTGCAACGCATCACCTTGAAGGTGGGCGACCGGGTGTCGGCAGGTGAGGCGGTGGCCTGGCTGTACCCGGTGATGTCGGCCATGCTGGATCCACGCAGCGCCAGCGAAAATCAGGCTCGCCTGCTGGCTGCCGGTGCTGGCGTGGAGCGCGCCAGTGCCCGCGTCGAGCGAGCGGCCATCACGGTACAAGAGCATTGGCTGGAATTGCAGCGCCAAGTGCGCCTGGAGGCCCAGGGGTTCGTATCGACTGCCAGAG
>JBJOJH010000024.1:0-4592 GCA_046046715.1 Pseudomonadota bacterium
AGACAGTCGTTTGTGGCAGTCAATTGCGCCGCCATCCCCGAGGCGCTGATTGAAAGCGAGTTGTTTGGCCACATGCCCGGCAGCTTCTCGGGCGCGGGCGCCAAGGGCAAGCGTGGCCTGATTCAGGAAGCTGACGGCGGCACCCTGTTTCTGGACGAAATCGGCGACATGCCACTGGCGTTACAGGCCCGGCTGCTGCGTGTGCTGGCCGAGCGCGAAGTCTGCCCTGTGGGGGCCACGCGGGCATTGCCGGTGAACATCCGCGTGATTGCCGCCACCCACGCCGACCTGGTGGCCCTGGTGCGCCAGGGGCGGTTTCGGGACGACTTGTACTACCGTATCAATGGCGCACACATCACGCTACCGCCCCTGCGTGAACGCCGGGATCTGGGCCACATGGTCGACCGCATGGTGCGAAGCACCCAGGATGGTCAGCACCCGAAAGACGAGCGCCCCCTGACCCTGTCTGCGCCCGCCCGCCAGCGCTTGCTGCAACACCGCTGGCCGGGCAATTTGCGCGAGCTGCACAACGTGATCAGCTACGCCAGTTCACTGTGTAGCGACCGACAGATCGAGCTGCACGACCTGCCAGACGAATGGGGCCGCGCCCCCAGCACAGCCAGCCTGCCCGTCGGCCCCTCTCAGGGGCCCGTGAACGACGACGAACGTGCCTTGAGGGCGGCGCTGAAGGCAGCGCAATGGAACGTGACTGCCGTCGCACGGCAGTTGCAGCTGTCGCGCATGACGCTGTACCGCCGTATGAAACGCTGGGGCATCACGGCGCCGCATCGGCTTGATGGCGCAAGTGATTCGGACTGAATGGGGTGTGACACCTGTCGCAGGAGGGCTGTGACAGTCGTCTCGGTGTGACAGCTATCCCGACAAGGAGGCGGGACGACGGCATGCAGACCAGAATGGATAAATAGCATTACAAATCAATCACTTGCAGATTTTTTGCCAGAGAAGCGCTGACTTTTTGATATCGGGCACAGCTTTTGCGCTGAAGGCCAGCCGGCATAAGCCGGTGCCTATCACTACGGAGACAAGCCCATGACAACTTTGTTGGAGACACCCACAGCACAAGCCAGCCACTGGCTGAGTGCTTTGGGTCAAGCGCTGGATCGACGCGATATTTCTGCTGCCGTGCAGCTTTTTGCGGAAGAAAGCTACTGGCGCGATCTTGTGTCCTGGACCTGGAACATCAAGACCCAGGAAGGACACGACCAGATCCGCGCCATGCTGGAGGCCACCCTCGCCCAGGTGCAGCCGGGTAACTGGCAGCTGGAGGGTGAGGCCTCTGAAGGCGGGGGCGTGACAGAAGCCTGGTTCACCTTTGAGACCGCGCTGGGCCGGGGGCGTGGCCATCTGCGGCTGAAAGACGGGCTGTGCTGGACTTTTCTCACCACCCTGGTGGAACTGAAGGGATTTGAAGAGAAGAAAGGCGTGAACCGCATCGCCGGTGCAGAGCATGGGGCGCAGGTGGGCCGCAAAACGTGGGCCGAGCGGCGCGCCGAAGAAGCGGCCACCCTAGGCTACACCGAGCAACCGCAAGTGGTGGTGATCGGCGGCGGACAGGGTGGTATCGGGCTGGGAGCCCGCCTAAAGCGCCTGGGTGTTTCCACCATCATCATTGAAAAGAACGCCCGTGCGGGTGACAGTTGGCGCAATCGCTACAAGAGCCTGTGCCTGCACGACCCGGTCTGGTACGACCACCTGCCCTACCTGCCGTTTCCGGACGATTGGCCGGTATTTGCTCCCAAAGACAAGATCGGCGACTGGCTGGAGATGTACACCAAGGTCATGGAGCTGAATTACTGGAGCTCCACCGTGGCCAAGAAATGCCGCTGGGATGAGGCAAGCCAGACCTGGGAGGTGAGGGTGGAGCGCGAGGGCCAGGAAGTGATTTTACGGCCCAAGGAACTGGTGATTGCCCTGGGTGTGTCGGGCTACGCCAACGTGCCCAAAATTGCGGGTGCCGAGACCTTTCTGGGCGACCAGCACCACTCCAGCAAGCACCCTGGCCCCGAGAAATACCGTGGCAAGAAGTGCGTGGTTCTGGGCTCCAACAACTCGGCCCACGATATCTGTGCCGCTTTGTGGGAGGCAGGTGCGGATGTCACCATGGTGCAGCGCTCGTCCACGCACATTGCGCCTTCAGCGGCACTGATGGAACTGGCACTGGGCGGCCTGTACAGCGAGCAGGCGCTCAAGAACGGCATCGACCACCACAAGGCCGATCTGATCTTTGCATCGGTGCCTTACAAGATCATGCACACCTTCCACATCCCCGTCTACGAGGAGATGAAGAAGCGCGAAGCTGATCTGTACAGCCGGCTGGAGAAAGCCGGCTTCATGCTGGACTTTGGCGCTGACGGCTCGGGCCTGTTCATGAAGTATCTGCGACGCGGCTCGGGCTATTACATCGACGTCGGTGCCAGCGAGCTGGTGGCCAACGGCAGCATCAAGCTCAAAAGCGGAGTCAACTTTGCACACATCAATCCGAAGTCGGTCACCCTGACCGACGGCAC
Source organism: Pseudomonadota bacterium (assembly GCA_046046715.1). Taxonomy (GTDB): domain Bacteria; phylum Pseudomonadota; class Gammaproteobacteria; order Burkholderiales; family Burkholderiaceae_C; genus JBEEJZ01. Next base: position 2,529 of record JBJOJH010000024.1, read on the forward strand.
CGAGCTGGAGGCTGACCTCATCGTCTACGCCACCGGCTACGGTTCCATGAACCAGTGGTTGGCCGACCTGATATCACCTGAGGTGGCCGACCAGGTGGGCAAGGTGTGGGGTCTGGGATCACAGACGCCGAAAGACCCCGGACCCTGGGAGGGCGAACTGCGCAACATGTGGAAACCCACCCAGGTTCCGCATCTGTGGATACATGGCGGCAACCTGCACCAGAGCCGCCACTACTCGCAGTTCCTGTCGCTGCAATTGAAGGCCCGAATGGAAGGCCTGCCCACGCCGGTGTACGGCCTGGCCGACGTCAGCCACCTGGCCTAAACCCCTGCGCCGCCCCGCCCAGGCTCATTTGAAGATCACGGTCTTGTGCCCGTTGAGCAGCACGCGATGCTCGCTATGCCACTTCACGGCGCGCGCAAGTACCTGGCTTTCGGTGTCTCGGCCCAGGGCGGTCAGGGTGTCTACCGTGCCGCTGTGATCGACACGGGCCACGTCTTGCTCAATGATGGGGCCTTCGTCCAGGTCGGCAGTGACGTAGTGGGCCGTGGCCCCGATGAGTTTGACACCCCGGTCATGGGCCTGGTAGTAAGGCTTGGCACCTTTGAAGCTGGGCAAGAAGCTGTGGTGGATGTTGATGGCGCGCCCGCTGAGGGCCCGGCACATGGGGTCGGACAGCACTTGCATGTAGCGCGCCAGCACCACGAGTTCAGCGCCTTCAGCGCGAATGACATCAAGCTGGCGTGATTCGGCTTCCTGCTTGGTAGCGGCCGTCACGGGGATGTGGTGAAAGGGTACGTTGTAGCTGGCCGCGAGTTGGTAAAAGTCGCGGTGGTTGGAGATGATGGCTTTGACGTCCACCGGCAGCAGCCCGCTTTTCCAGCGAAACAACAGATCGTTCAGGCAGTGGCCTTGCTGGCTCACCCTGATGACGATGGGCATGCGCTGGTCGGCGCGGCGCAAATCGATGCGCATGCTCCAGACGGCCGCCAGGTCTTGCAGCGCGGCATTCAAGGTCTCTTGGGCAGTGCCTTCACAGGCGAATTGCACCCGCATGAAAAACAGGCCGGTCTGCGCGTCGTTGAACTGGGCCGCCTCTTCAATGTTGGCGCCTTGTTGCAAGAGCAAACCCGAGACCCCGTGAACGATACCGGGCTTGTCGGGGCAAGAGAGGGTCAGGATGTAGGTAGGTTTCATGGGCTAGATTGGAACTCCAAACCAACTGGAGTCATGAGGAACGTATTTCAATTCTGCGGCACGCTGGCGTTGATGGGCGCAGGCAGATGTGTGCCCGACAAGGCCAGTGCCTGGAACTCGTCCAGCGGCATCGGCGCACCAAAAAACAGGCCTTGGTAGGCCAGGCAGCCATTTTCTGCGAGCGCTTGATATTGCGCCTGGGACTCTACGCCCTCAGCGACCACCTCCAGGCCCAGCGTACCGGACATGGCGATGATGGTGCGTACGATGGCCAGATCACTGGCGTTGTGTGGCAAATGGCGCACAAAGGACTGATCGATCTTGAGCTGCTGTACCGGCAAGCGGCGTAAATTGGTCAGGGACGACTGGCCTGTGCCAAAGTCGTCCATCGCCAAGGTCACGCCCAGCGCCCGTATGGCGTGCATCTTGTCAACCAGCTCGTCGATATTCTTAACCACTGCGCTTTCTGTCAGCTCCAGCTTCAGGTGATGGGGCTTGATGCCCGTTCGTTTCACAAGGTCCGCCAGGTCATTCACAAACTCGTCCCGGCCAAATTGCACAGCACTGACGTTGACCGAAAGTTGCAGGTCGCGCAAATCGGGCCGGCCCTGCCAATCGCGCAGGAGCTCGCACGCGCTGGTCAGCACCCACGCACCGATGCTCACAATGAGGCCGTTTTCCTCGGCCAGGGGAATGAACTCCTGGGGCGACACCAAGCCTCGGGTCGGGTGCGACCATCGAAGCAATACCTCTGCCCCGGTCATCGTTCCCCGATCATTGACCTGCGGCTGCAAGTAGATGTGCAGCTGCCCGTCAACCAGGGCTCGCCGCAAGTCCGCCTCCAATTGGGTGCGCTTTGCTAGCTC
>JBJOJH010000025.1:0-6845 GCA_046046715.1 Pseudomonadota bacterium
GCTGGGTGTGCTGCTGGCACGCCATGCGGATGGTCGTATGGCCGACCAGGCCGACATCGTCGCGCTGGATCGACACGCCCCCTTCGCAGCGCAATGCCAGGCTCGCGGCCTGACGCTAGCGGCAGACGAGGTGTTTGCGCTGGCGCGCTGGATCACCGACCGAGACCTGTCTCGCCGTTTTGATGTGCCGTTTTTGGTGGCTCGCATGCCCGAGGGCCAAACACCGGTGGCCGACGAAGCCGAGCAATTCGACCCGGTGTGGGTGTCTCCTGCCAACGCGCTGGCACAGCACGCAGCAGGCACTTTTTTCATGATCTTTCCAACGTTGCGGACGCTGGAACGTCTGGTGCCCTACGCCACGGTGCAGTCGCTACTGGACGCCTGTGCCGCGTCCGAAGAACCGTTGTGGACCAGCTGCCCGCGCGCTGGGCTGATGGGCGGACGCGAGGCCCGCTACATGGAAAGCGATTTGCCCTACGGGGAGCTGGCCCTGGTCTGCCCTGACGGCCATATCGTGCACCCGCTGGACTGGCAATGCGAGCTGGCAGTGCCACTGCTCAAGAACGTGACCCGCCTGACCGCGCCCAACCCTGGCGCCATGACCGGCCCCGGCACCAACAGCTATCTGGTGGGCGACCCGCACACCGGCTTTATCGCCATCGACCCGGGGCCCGCAGATGCAGAGCACCTGCAGCGACTGTGGCGCGCCGCCGGCGGTGATATCCGCATGATCGTGTGCACACACTCGCACCCCGACCACTCGCCCGGTGCGCGACCTTTGCAAGAGCTGTGTGCCGATGCGCCCCATGGCAAGCCGCCCATCCTGGGCCTGGCCAGTTTGCCCACGGCGCGCGCCGCCAGTGCTTTTGTGCCCGAGCGCGAACTGATGCACCGCGAGTGTCTGCACCTGACGAACCGAGATGGTGAGGTACAGCACAGCCTGCAAGTGCTGCACACGCCGGGCCACGCCGCCAATCACCTGTGCCTGGCGCTGCTCGAAGACGGCCTGCTGTTCAGCGGGGACCATGTGCTCAACGGCAGCACCACGGTGATCGACCCGCCCGACGGCAACATGAGTGACTACCTCGACTCCCTGGACTTGCTGACTGACGCCTGCGCCCAGCACGACCTGCAATTCATCCTGCCGGCGCATGGTTACGTCATGCAGGAGGCCGCGCAGGTGATTGCGCAACTGAAGGCGCACCGGCTCAAGCGCGAAAACAAGATTCGCGAGGCAATGCAGGCTCAGCCCGAAGGTTCGATGGAGGACTGGGTTGCGCTAGCCTACGACGATGTGCCGCCGCGCTTGTGGCCGGTCGCGAAGCGCTCGCTGCTGGCACATGTGCAACGCATCGAGGCACTGGGCTGATGAACACCGCGCACACCGAAGAGCGCCTGTCCAAACGCGTAGCCGCCCTCAAAGGCTGCTCACGTCGCGAGGCCGAACAGTACATTGAAGGTGGCTGGGTTAGTGTCAACGGGCACATCGTGGAAGAGCCCCAGGCCCGTGTCACCCACCACACCGTTGACATCGACCCCCACGCTAGTCTGATGGCGCTGACCGACGTCACCTTCATCCTGAATAAGCCGCCGGGCATGCTGGTACTGCCAGAGCGCACGGGGGAGCGATCGCCCCTGGATCTGATCACGCCGGCCACTCAACTCGCGCAGGGCCCTCGCGGTCAACGCCTCTTGCGTCGTCACCTTCAGCGACTGGTGTGCCCGGTGCCTCTGGAAACAGGGGCCAGCGGCCTGATCGTTTACACGCAGGAGTGGCGGGTTCAGCGTAAGCTGGAAGAGGACGCCAGCTCACTGGAGCATGAGGTCATCGTGGAAGTGGCCGGTGAAGTTGCCGAAGACGGGGTGCGGCACCTGCGCAACCCCATGGGCGGTGGTGGCCAGTCCCTGCCGGAATTCAAGGTCAGCGTCAACAGTTCGGGCGATGGCAAGACCAAGCTCCGCTTTGCCGTCAAGGGCGCACACCCGGGTCTGATCGCCTGGCTGTGCGACCGAAGTGGGCTACAGATATTGGGCATGAAACGCATCCGCGTTGGCAGAGTGGCTTTGGCTGGCTTACCGGTGGGTCAGTGGCGTTTCTTGGTGGCAGAAGAGCGGTTTTGAACAACTGATCTCTCAACTATTCTCTCAACTGCTCTCACAACTACCTCATTACCCCCTCTTGAATTTGTCCGGCTCGATCGCATTTATAAGGCGGTTTCGACCGGACTCCGGGGGCAAATCTGGATGCCCAGACGTGTTTGAAACATTTTGAAATCAAAATTTACGACGGGTTCCTCAAACCCGGCGTGTTACAGGTCACACTTCGAGTGCAGACCTCGTAGCCCACAAGGAGATAACCATGCGCTTGAGCACCAAAAGCCGATTTGCAGTGACCGCCATGATCGACATCGCCCTGCGCGACCACGCCGGCCCCGTGTCGCTGGCGGACATTGGTGGGCGCCATCAGATTTCCTTGTCTTACCTGGAACAGCTGTTCAGCAAGCTGCGTCAAAGCGGGCTGGTCGAGAGCACGCGCGGCCCGGGAGGCGGTTACTCGCTAGGGCGCAACAGCCAGGCGATCTCGGTGGCCGACATCATCGCGGCCGTGGAGATTGAACCCGATCGCCCTGCACGCGGAGAAAAACCATATCAGACGGCTGACAGCGAAGGCGTGGCCCAAGAGTTGTGGGCTGCTCTGAGCGAGCGCATGGTGGAACACATGCAGTCCATCAGCCTGCGCCAGCTGGTGGGTGAGCAACGCATACAGGTGGCCGAGGTGCCCGCCAAACCTGCCAAACGTGGGGTGTTTGCCAAACCCCGGACCGAGACCGCCCGCGCGACGGTGCCGAACTCGGTTTTTGCTCTGGGCAAGGTCCTGCTGGCTGGGCGCTGAGCCGCTGCAGCGCCGGCAAATAAAGTGTGAAGCCCGCCGATAAGCCGGATTCTGTGCATGGAGGTTGCCCTCCATGTGACCGCCATTAATCTGGGCCGCGGGTTGCCCACACGGCTCAATGCTACCTACCCGCCAACTCCGGGGGCCCGGTCATGACGCTGCGGCGAACCGCATCGCTTTGCGTTGGCCTACTTGGTATTGCTGCGCGTAGAGATTGCCCGTTTCACCCCAACTCAATGGGCTCGTCTCTGTTGCTCTGATCCTCACCTTATGCCCCACGCTTGCGCATGAGGGTTTCAGTGGACAGCCGTTAGCTGCTACGCTGCCCTGTGCAGTCCGGACGTTCCTCCAGTGCCTGGTTTCCCAGCTTGCACCAGCGACGGTCTGGCAGGCTTCACAGTGTCATTATCTCAAACCGTCATGACCATATGCGGCTCCCGAGCAAACGACGAGGTCAAAATGGATGCTCGCAAACACCATAAAACCAGGAGCCCCCCATGAAAGCAGACAACATCCTCCAGACCATCGGCAACACCCCGCACATCCGGATCAACCGCCTGTTCGGCGATGGGGCTCTGGTATGGGTCAAATCCGAGCGCGGTAACCCGGGTGGTTCGATCAAGGACCGTATTGCCTTGGCCATGGTGGAGGACGCTGAGCGTAGCGGTGCTCTCAAGGCTGGCGGCTCCATCATCGAGCCGACCTCAGGCAACACTGGCATTGGCTTGGCCATGGTGGCTGCCGTCAAGGGCTACAAACTGGTGCTGGTCATGCCCGACAGCATGTCGGTGGAACGCCGTCGTCTCATGCTGGCCTATGGCGCCAGCTTTGATTTGACACCGCGTGCCATGGGGATGAAAGGTGCCATCGCCCGCGCTCAGGATCTGGTGGCGTCGACGCCCGGTGCATGGATGCCACAGCAGTTTGAGAACCCGGCCAACGTGGATGTGCATGTGCGCACCACGGCACAGGAAATTCTGGCGGACTTCCCGGAAGGCCTGGATGTAGTGATCACCGGCGTGGGCACAGGCGGTCACCTGAGCGGTTGTGCCAAGGTGCTCAAGGCCGCCTGGCCACAACTCAAGGTGTATGCGGTGGAGCCGGTGGCATCACCGGTCATCTCTGGCGGTGCACCAGCGCCTCACCCCATTCAAGGCATCGGCGCCGGCTTCATCCCCAAAAACCTGGACACCAGCCTGCTTGATGGTGTGATTCAGGTCGACGCCGAGCCGGCCCGCGAGATGGCCCGGCGAAGTGCTCGGGAAGAAGGCATGCTGGTGGGAATTTCCAGCGGGGCCACATTGGCCGCCATCGCCCAAAAGCTGCCCGAGTTGCCATCCGGCAGCCGCGTGCTGGGCCTTAACTACGACACCGGCGAGCGCTATTTATCGGTAGAAGGCTTCTTGCCCATCTGACAAGAGCATTTCAGGCCACAGCGGGGGGCAGGCCACCGTATCATTCAAGCTTGCTTGATCACCACGAGCCCGCCATGATTCGCCTTACAGAACTGAAACTGCCCCTTTCTGCCCTGCCCGTTCAGGTGCGCCGCGCCGCCGATGCACCATCCGAAACCGAGGCCGACCGCGCGCCAGTGGCGCACCCCATCGAAGCACTCCAGCGGTTGTGCGCGCAGGCATTGGGCATCGACCTCGCAGACATTGCGCGGCTCGACGTCTTCAAGCGCAGCTTTGATGCGCGCAAGGCCGATTTGCTGGCGGTTTACATCGCAGACGTGACACTGGCGAATGCCTCACAGGAAGCTGCCCTGCTCGCCAAATTTGCCCAACACCCCCACATTAGCCCAACGCCCGACATGAGCTACACCCTGGTCGCCCAAGCGCCTGCCCAGTTGCAGGAGCGACCGGTGGTGGTGGGCTTTGGCCCCTGCGGCATGTTTGCCGCGTTGGTTCTGGCGCAAATGGGCTTTCGACCCATCGTGCTGGAGCGCGGCACCACGGTGCGCCAGCGTACCAAGGACACCTGGGGCCTGTGGCGCAAGAAAGTGCTCAAAACTGAGAGCAACGTGCAGTTCGGCGAGGGCGGTGCCGGCACGTTTTCGGATGGCAAGCTCTACAGCCAGATCAAGGATCCCCGGTTTCTGGGCCGCAAGGTGATGGAAGAGTTTGTGAAGGCAGGCGCTCCCGCGGAAATTTTATACGAGGCCCATCCGCACATCGGCACCTTCAAGCTCGTCAAGGTGGTGGAAAACCTGCGTGAGCACATCATTGCTCTGGGTGGCGAGATTCGCTTTGAACAGCGGGTCACCGACTTTCTGATCGATGACCAAGCGGGCCATCGGCGTATTACCGGCTTGCAAGTGTTCGATCTGCAAACACAGGAAACCCGCGTGCTGCACACCAGCCACGTGGTCATGGCCCTGGGCCACAGCTCGCGAGATACCTTTGTGCAGCTGCACCTGAGTGGGGTGTACCTGGAGGCCAAACCTTTTTCGGTGGGCGTACGCATCGAGCACCCGCAAAGCGTGATCGACCAGGCCCGCTGGGGCCGCCATGCTGGCCACCCGCTGCTGGGCGCGGCCGACTACAAGCTGGTGCACCACGCCCAGAACGGCCGCGCCGTGTACAGCTTCTGCATGTGCCCTGGCGGCACCGTGGTGGCGGCCACCAGCGAGCCCGGGCGCGTGGTCACCAACGGCATGAGTCAGTATTCGCGCAACGAGCGCAATGCCAATGCCGGCATGGTGGTGGCCATCGATCCCAGCGACTTCCCGCTGGACGCTCCGGCCTGGCAGGCGGCCTTTGGTCCTGATCTGGGCACGCGCCTGCTGGATGAAGCGCAGGCCTTGAGGCAGCAAACTCCCCCGGCGTTCCACCCTTTGGCAGGCATCGTGCTGCAGCGCCAGCTGGAGACCCTGGCCTTTGAGGCCGGCGGCCAAAGCTATGAAGCACCGGGCCAGCTGGTGGGCGACTTTTTGGAAAACAAAGCGTCGCGCCATTTCGGGCAGGTGCAGCCGTCCTACAAACCCGGCGTGAAGTTGGGTGACCTGTCTGCCGTTCTGCCCACCTACGCCCTAGAGGCCATGCGCGAAGCTTTGCCCATCTTTGGACGCAAGATCAAGGGCTTTGACATGAAAGATGCGGTCATGACCGGCGTGGAGACACGTACCTCGGCTCCCCTGCGCATCACTCGGGGGGATGATTTAATGAGCCTGAACACCCAGGGGCTGTACCCAGCGGGCGAAGGCGCAGGCTATGCCGGAGGCATTCTGTCGGCGGGGGTGGATGGCATCAAGGTCGCAGAAGCCGTGGCCCGCGCCATGCTGGGTATCTGAACAGGCTCAGGCTGCGCGCTTGAAGGTGGCCAGCAAGGTGCCCGCCACCACGAACAGGCTACCAAACACCCGGTTCATGGTTCGGATATGGGCTGCCGACTTCAGGGTCGTCAAGACCTTGGCGGCCAATGCGGTGTAGCCGGCCATCACCACCAGGTCTGTGAATCCCAAGGTCAGGGCAATCACCAGATACTGCGGCGCCATCGGCTGGGAGAGGTTCAAAAACTGAGGCACCACGGCCAACAAAAACACCGTGCCTTTGGGGTTGACCGCATTGATCATGATGCCGCGCACCACCATCGAGCGGCGGCTCACCGCCTGCCCCGTATCGGCCCGCGCCGACACTGGCGTGGCAGGTGAGCGCCACTGCTGTATGCCCAGCCAGATGAGGTAGGCAGCGCCGGTCCACTTGATGATCAAAAACGCCGTGCTGGACGCAGCGACCACCGCTCCCAGGCCCACGCCGACCACCAGAATTTGCAGCCAGATGCCCAAAACCAGGCCCAGAGTCGTGAAATAACCACGCACAAAGCCATGCGACAAACCCGAGCTCATCGCCGCCACCGCCCCCGCGCCGGGCGAAATGCTGATGGCCCAGGAGGCGACGAAAAAAGCCAACCAAGTAGAAAGTTCCATGGACGAATCTTATGCGAGCAAAAA
>JBJOJH010000026.1:0-6545 GCA_046046715.1 Pseudomonadota bacterium
AGCTCAGTTGGTAGAGTCCAGGATTGTGATTCCTGTTGTCGTGGGTTCGAGTCCCATCAGCCACCCCAAGTAAATCAAGCACTTAGCCCGGTCAGCCGGGCTTTGTCGTTTCTGGGTTCCCAATGTAGCCACTGTGTAGCCAGTCGCACATGGTTTCACCCCTCTGAATAGAGTGTTGGGTTGTTTGGCCATCCAGCCGGTGATCTACGGATGGTCTCTTGAATTCCTAAAGCCCGGACTAATCTCAACTGCCATGCTGATCCTTGTTACCGCCGGTTATCGGTCCTGCAGCGCGTTTTCGCATCGGTAGAATGACTTAATGGCTATCGCTCCTCCCAACCCTCCGAAGGCGCCGCGGCAACCCGATCATGATGATGGTGGTGCGGTGGTTCTTCAACGTCGCACCCAGAAGGTGCGGCCCCCGCAGATGTACAAGGTGCTGATGCTCAATGACGACTACACACCCATGGAGTTTGTGGTTGTTGTGATTCAGGAATACTTCAACAAGGATCTGGAAACTGCGACTCAGATTATGCTGAAGATTCATTTGGATGGCAAAGGTGTATGCGGTGTCTATTCCAAAGACATAGCAGCCACGAAGGTGGATCAAGTGCTGGATGCTGCTGCCAAGGCGGGGCATCCTTTGAAGTGCATTAGTGAACCCGTTGATTTTTAACAATTAGGCCAAAGGAAAGCGCATGATTGCTCAGGAACTAGAAGTCAGTTTGCACATGGCGTTTGTAGAGGCAAGGCAGCAGCGTCACGAGTTCATTACGGTGGAACATTTGCTGTTGGCCCTGCTGGACAACCCCAGTGCGGCTGAGGTGCTGAAGGCCTGTTCGGCAAATCTGGATGATTTGCGCAAAGCCTTGTCGAATTTCATCAAGGACAACACGCCACAGGTCGGTGGAACCGATGACGTGGATACTCAGCCCACCCTTGGATTTCAGCGGGTGATTCAGCGTGCCATCATGCATGTTCAGTCCACCAGCAGCGGCAAGAAAGAGGTGACCGGCGCAAATGTGCTGGTGGCCATATTTGGTGAAAAGGATTCCCACGCCGTCTATTACCTCCATCAGCAGGGTGTGACTCGTCTGGATGTGGTGAACTACATTGCCCACGGCATCAAAAAGAGCGAACCTCCCGAGCCAACCAAGTCTGGTGAGGCTGCGCCTGAGTCTGAAGAGCAGGGCGGCGAGAAGTCCGAAAAAGCGTCCCCCTTGGAGCAATACACGGTCAATTTGAACGCCCTTGCCAAGGACGGGAAAATTGATCCCCTGATTGGTCGTCATTACGAGGTGGAGCGCACGATTCAAATCTTGTGCCGTCGCCGAAAGAACAATCCGCTTTTGGTTGGGGAGGCCGGCGTTGGTAAAACCGCGATAGCGGAGGGTCTAGCTTGGCGCATCACTCAGAAGGATGTCCCTGAAATCCTTGCAGAGGCCACGGTTTACTCTCTGGATATGGGTGCCTTGCTGGCCGGAACCAAGTACCGCGGTGATTTTGAGCAACGACTCAAGGGCGTACTCAAGTCCCTGAAGGACAAGCCCAACGGCATTCTGTTCATCGACGAAATTCACACCCTGATCGGTGCTGGTGCTGCCTCGGGCGGTACGCTGGATGCCTCAAACTTGCTGAAACCAGCCTTGAGTTCGGGTGCCCTTAAATGCATCGGTGCGACGACTTTCAGTGAATACCGGGGTATTTTCGAAAAGGATGCGGCCCTTTCCCGTCGCTTCCAGAAAGTGGATGTGGTCGAGCCCACCGTGCCCGAAACCATTGAGATCTTGAAAGGCTTGAAATCCAGGTTTGAAGAGCATCACAACGTCAAATACGCCTTGGGTGCCCTGCAGGCCGCGGCGGAATTGAGTGCCAAGTACATCAATGACAGGCATTTGCCGGACAAGGCCATTGATGTGATCGACGAAGCTGGGGCAGCGCAGCGCATCTTGCCTGCATCCAAGCGCAAGAAGACCATCACCAAGACCGAGGTGGAGGAGATTGTGGCCAAGATTGCCCGCATTCCGCCGGCAAATGTGTCCAACGATGATCGCGGCAAGCTAAAGACTTTGGAACGTGACCTCAAGAACGTGGTGTTTGGTCAGGACAAGGCGCTCGATGTGTTGGCGTCGGCAGTCAAAATGGCCCGGTCCGGCTTGGGCAAGGGAGATAAACCGATTGGCTCTTTCCTGTTCAGTGGCCCGACTGGCGTTGGCAAGACTGAGGCTGCTCGACAGTTGGCCTTCATCATGGGTATTGAGCTGATACGCTTTGACATGAGCGAGTACATGGAGCAGCACGCCGTCAGTCGCCTCATCGGTGCGCCACCTGGTTATGTGGGCTTTGACCAGGGCGGATTGCTGACGGAGGCGATCACCAAGAAGCCGCACTGCGTTTTGTTGTTGGACGAAATCGAGAAGGCCCACCCCGCCATCTTCAACGTCTTGCTACAGGTGATGGACCACGGCACGCTCACCGATAACAACGGCCGCAAGTCCGACTTCCGCAATGTCATCATCGTGATGACGACCAATGCCGGTGCCGAGACCATGAACAAGGCCACCATCGGTTTCACCAACCCGCGTGAGGCCGGGGACGAGCAGGCTGACATCAAGCGCCTCTTTACGCCGGAGTTCCGTAACCGGCTTGACGCGACCGTGAGCTTCAAGGCGTTGGATGAGAACGTGATTTTGAGGGTGGTAGACAAATTCTTGTTGCAGCTGGAAACCCAGTTGGCCGACAAGAAGGTGGACGTGACTTTCACTGACAATTTGCGCAAGCATCTTGCCAAGAAAGGATTCGATCCCCTGATGGGCGCCCGACCCATGCAACGTCTGATTCAGGACACCATCCGTCGAGCGCTCGCCGATGAACTCCTGTTTGGTCGTTTGACCGACGGTGGGCGTTTGACGGTGGATGTCGCTACCAAGCTCGATGACAAGGGGGCTGAAACGTCCGAAGTCTTGCTCGACATCCAGCCCCTGCCGAAAAAAGAAGGCAAGGCGCGGCCGGAAGAAGCCACCGCCAGCTGAGGCACCGGTTTCTAGCGAAGCACCAGTACCGGCAGGTTTGAGTGGGTCAGCACATGCTGGGTTTCGCTACCCAGCAGCAAGCGGTTGATCCCTCTCCTGCCGTGAGAGGCCATCACGATGACATCACAACCGTGTTCTTGTGCTGTCTTCAACAGGGTCTCGCCGACCTGATCCGACTTTGCCGTGATCGGCTTGACCTTGACGCCCATTGCACTGCCGCGTTGCTGAACCGCATCGACAATGTGCTGCCCCTCGTCCGCCCATTGCTGCTCGACCCGGGAGATGTCTTCCGTAGACAAAACAATAGCGCCTTCAAAGTAACTTTGCGGGTAAAGCGGCACGACCTTGATCGCCAGAACCTCGCCTCCAGCCATGTGTGCCAATTCCAGGGCAGCGTCTACAGCCTTCTGTGAGAGGTCCGAGCCATCAGTTGCGAGAAGGATGTGCTTGTACATAAATAAGTCTCCATAAATTGAATGGCCTCAGCTTACGCGCCTCCAATCGGCAGGTCTTGACTTGCATCAAGGGAGGTTTTGTATTGAAAGGTAAGCTCGGTGTCCATGCGTGTTGACACATCTCCCATGATCCTCGGTGCCGGTTCTGGCGCAGCAGGCCTGCGTGCCGAGATTTGGGATGATCCTCAGGAGTGGTCTGCATTTAGTCGAAGCTCCACTACGCACGCTGGCTGCTGGGAGTCCAGCATCGTCTTTGAAGGCATGCACTGTGCGGCTTGTGCTCTAAATATCGAGGACGCCCTCAAAAAGGTTCCGGGCGTGTTGCAGGTGGACGTGAGTGCCAGCAGCCACCGCGGACGCATCGTATGGTCTGAGCACTTGGTCAAGCCTTCTGCATGGATTGCTGCTGCCAAGGAGGCGGGATACACCGCATCTCCTGCCAACGACCTGTTTGACAAGGACCGCCGGACTTCTGAATCTCGTCTGGCCGTATGGCGTCTGGGGGTGGCTGGCTTATGCATGATGCAAGTCATGATGTATGCGTGGCCCGCATACGTCGCCCAAGCAGGGGATTTGGCACCTGATATGGCTCAGTTGTTGCGGTGGGCGTCCTGGGTTTTGTCCCTGCCTGTGCTGATTTTTTCTTGTACCCCGTTTTTCCAGAATGCTTGGCTTGATTTGCGACAGCGTCGAATCAGCATGGATTTGCCTGTGGCCTTGGGAATGGCGATCACCTTTGTGGTCAGCAGCGTTGCGACTTTTGATCCGGGCGGTTGGGCCGGAAGTGAGGTCTATTTCGACTCTTTCACCATGTTCGTCTTTTTTTTGCTGGCTGGGCGTTGGCTGGAGTTGCGGCTGCGAGACAGAACTGCCGGGGCCTTGGAGGCCTTGCTGAATCGTCTTCCTGCCAGTGTGGAGCGACGAAAAGCAGACGGGGTTTATGAAAAAGTAGCCGTGCGGCGCTTACAGGTTGGAGATGTGGTGCGGGTGTCGCCATCAGAGGCTTTCCCTGCTGACGGACGGGTGGAACAAGGCTCTACTTTGGCCGATGAATCGGTACTTACGGGTGAGTCTCGACCCATCAGCCGCCAGCAGGGTGACGCGGTCATTGCCGGAAGTTTTAACCTCTTGTCTCAAGTCTTGATACAGGTACAGCGGCTGGGCAAGGACACACGATTTGCCCAAATCGTTGAATTGATGGAGAGTGCATCCACCACCCGGCCACGCACGGCCCAATTGGCAGAGAGTTTGGCACGCCCTTTTTTGATCGCTGTGTTGTTGTCGGCGCTGGGCGCCGGGATGTGGGGCTGGGCTCAAAACTCAGGTCAGGCACTGATGGTGGCGGTCTCCGTACTGATCGTGACTTGTCCCTGTGCCCTTTCCCTGGCCACCCCCGCGGCCATGTTGGCCAGTGCTGGTGCATTGGCTCGAAATGGACTCATGGTGCGCAGGTTACAGGCGCTAGAGAACTTGGCCACCATTGATACTGTCGTCTTTGACAAAACCGGCACCTTGACCCGGGATGCCTTGACCTTGCATCAAATCCGGGTAAGGCCAGACTTCCGTTCTGAAGATGCGTTGGCAATGGCTGCCGCTCTGGGCCGTCACTCATTGCACCCTGTCTCGCGGGCCCTGGTGTCTCACTTTGAAAGCACCCATGCCGCTGGGGAGGTGAACAACAAATGGCGGACCAGCCAAGTACAAGAGATCGCAGGGCAGGGCGTTGCGGGCGTGCTTCTGCTGGGCGACTCTGATGATTCTCTTCGTGTTCGACTGGGTTCATCGCGTTTTTGCGGTGTGAACAATGTCCAGGCCAAGTTCCTGCACGCCTGTTTGTCCGATGACCTAGGCTGGATTGCGACTTTTGAATTCACTGAAGACATCCGGTCCGACGCCGCTGCCACGATCGCCAAGCTCAAAGGCCTGGGCTTGGACGTTCATGTGCTCTCCGGCGATCAAGCAGATGCTGTCCAGATGGTGGCTCAGACGGTGGGAATCGATCGTGCCGTGGGTGGCTGTAGTCCGCAAGATAAGCTGGACTATCTGCGCCGGCTTCAAGGTCAGGGACGGTCTGTTGCGATGGTGGGCGACGGTCTGAATGATGGGCCCGTGTTGGCAGGGGCGCACGTGTCTTTTGCCTTTGGTTCAGCGGCACCCCTGGCGCGAGCGCAATCTGACATCGTGGTGTTGGGGACTCACTTGGGACCCGTGGCCCAAACTTTGGTGCAGGCCAAGCGCACGCGCCACATCGTCAAGCAAAATTTGTGGTGGGCAGCGCTTTACAACCTGACTTGTGTACCGCTTGCGATGATGGGATGGTTGCCCGCCTGGCTTGCCGGTCTAGGGATGGGGCTAAGTTCACTGCTGGTGGTGGCAAACGCCTTGCGCCTCTCCCAGCTACCCCCGTTTTTGGAGAGTTAGTGTCGTGGACATTCTTTATCTGCTGATTCCCCTGTCGGTCGTCCTTGTGTTTTTCATCCTGGGTGGACTCTGGTGGGCCATCTACCGGGGCCAATTTGAAGACATTGAGGCCGAGGGCTCTCGTATTCTTCGGGACGATTGACTTAGGTCAACGGACATTTGCTTGCGATCAGACATACTGCGACAGCAATAAATCAGAGGTGTTAATGAAATTTGCGAATACCCAAGCGACGGCCTACAACGACACAGTTGTTCGTCAGTTCGCGATCATGACGGTGGTTTGGGGTGTGGTGGGCATGCTGGTTGGCGTCATCATCGCCGCACAGCTCACTTGGCCCGAACTGAATCTTGGTATCTCCTGGCTGTCCTACGGCCGTTTACGACCGCTGCATACCAATGCGGTGATTTTTGCGTTTGGTGGCTGTGGCTTGTTTGCGACAGCTTACTACGTGGTGCAGCGAACCTGCCAGGTTCGGTTGTTCTCAGACAAACTAGCGGCCTTCACCTTTTGGGGTTGGCAGTTGGTGATTTTGTTGGCTGCCATCACCTTGCCCCTCGGGTACACCAGCGGCAAGGAGTATGCCGAGCTGGAATGGCCCATCGACATATTGATCACCTTGGTCTGGGTGGCCTTTGC
>JBJOJH010000027.1:0-4645 GCA_046046715.1 Pseudomonadota bacterium
GGTCCTTGTTGTAGAGCCAGTCGGCTTTCCAGTCCGGGCCATAGTGCTCCCACACCAGGCCCGTGGTCTGGTCAGCGTGGGCAAAGGCAAAGCGTTCGATCAGCGATTCGGCGCGGTCCAGATAACGCTGCTCGCCCGTGGCCTCATAAGCGGCCAAGCAGGCTTCGCACATGTGCATGTTGGCGTTTTGGCCTCGGTAGGGTGACAGCTGGCCGTCGGCGCTGATCTCGTCCGCATAGGCCAGGTGCGCAGGCTCATAGTAAGCGTCACCCATGCGATCAAAGATGTCGGAAACTTCCGATTGGCCGGCCAGACCGACCTGATGCGCATGGCTGAGGGCCAGCAGCACAAAGGCTTGGCCGTAAGCCATGGCGCGGGCGTCTTCAACGGCGCCATCTTGCAGGGTCCAGGCATAGAGGCCGGCATTGGCGTGACCTGGCGGCAATTTGAAGCCGTTCTGGACATGGGCCAGCGCGTGTCGGGCCCATTCCAGATAGGGGGTCCGGCCAGTCTGGCGGTGTGCCATGCTCAAGTTGAAAACCAGACGTGTGGCGCTGACCAGGTGCCGGTGCCCCCGGTTGTAAACCGTGCCGTCGTCCATCAGGTAGTGAAAGAAGCCACCGCTGGGGTCGAAGGCATTGCGTTCGTAAAAGCGCAAGGTGTCGTCGACGTGCGCTTGCAAGAAGGCGCGGCTCTCGAAGGCCGGCGTCGTGCTGAGGCTGTGCGTGGCGGTTGGCATTGTCAAGTTGCGTGGGTTTGTTCGAAGGCCTGCTTGATGGGGTGCATGGCGTCCCTGCTCAGGCGGTTGCCATGCTGGCTGACCACGGCAGCGGCTGCGCGGTTGGCCAGGTCGGCGGCTAGCGCATGGCTGTAGCCGTGGGTGGCTGCATACAGAAAGGCACCGGCAAACATGTCGCCCGCACCGTTGGTGTCGACGGCTTTGACCACGGGCGCGGGCACCTGAGTGACCTGTCCGTTTTCAATCACCAGGCAGCCCTGTGGGCCGCGCGTCAGGCACACCACCTTGGCCAGTGGCGACAGCGTGCGGATGATCTGCGCCATGTCCTGGGTGCCGCACCACACCTGGGCCTCTTCCTCGTTGCCAAACAGGTAGTCCAGTCCGTCGCCGATCATGGCGCTGAGACCGTCGCGGCAAAAATTGATCATGCTCACGTCGCTGAGCGTCACGGCCAAGGCTACGCCGGCGTCCCTGGCAATTTGCCGGCCTTGCAGCGCGGCAGCCAGGCCAGTGGGGGAGGCGGCCAGATAGCCTTCCATGTAATAGACCCGGGAGCGGGCAATGTCCTGGGGATGCAGCGCGTCGGCTTCCAGCTCTGCGGTGGCGCCCAGAAAGGTGCACATGCTGCGTTCGGCATCGGGGGTGATGAATACCATGCAGTTGCCGGTCTGGCCATGCAGGGCGCGGGTGTGGTTGAGGTTGGTGGCCACGCCGTTGTCATTGAGGTCTTGCGTGTAGAAGGCCCCCAGCTCGTCGTCTGCCACCTTGCATGAGTAAAAAGCCTTGCCGCCGAGTTGCGCCAAGGCCACCACGGTGTTGCCGGCCGAACCACCGCCGTTGCGTCGGTGTTGCAGGCCTTGCACATGGTGCAGCAGCTCGCTGCGGCGCTCGCCGTCGATCAATGTCATGTGCCGTTTATCGACCCCCATGGCCAGGAGTTGTTCGTCGCTGACGTCGTATTCGGCATCGACCAGGGCATTGCCAATGGCGTAAAGGTGGTAGTGAGACATGCAGTGCGGCTCAGGAAATCAACAAGGAGGGGCAGTGTAGTGCTGCCGCCGCTGTCACAGGGATTGCTGGCATGATGCGTGATTGTTTCAGCAGGCCCTCCATCCATGAATCCCGACGCACAACAACTCTGGCGCGCTCCGCGCTGGGCCTTTGCCATCTTGCTGGCACTGCTGGGCATGGTCGGACCATTTGCCATCGACACCTACCTACCGGCTTTTGCAGGCATCGCCCAGTCGGTGGGAGCCACGCCGGTCGAGATGCAGCAGACTTTGTCGGTTTATTTGCTGGGCTTTGCCTGCATGAGCCTGTTTCACGGCGCGCTGTCAGACAGTTTTGGCCGCCGGCCTGTGGTGCTGTGGGGGCTGGCGGTGTTTACGCTGGCCTCGGCCGGGTGCGCTTTGTCGCAGAGCATCGGTCAGCTGGTGCTGTTTCGGGGACTGCAGGGTTTGTCGGCGGGGGCGGGCATCGTGGTGTCGCGTGCGGTGATTCGCGACATGTTTGCACCCAGCGAGGCGCAGCGCGTGATGAGCATGGTGACCCTGTACTTTGGTGTGGCGCCGGCTATTGCCCCGCTCATTGGGGGGTGGTTGTTTGTGCACCTGGACTGGCACAGCATCTTCTGGTTTTTGACGGCAGTGGGTAGCTTGCTGTGGCTGGCCAATTACCGGCTGTTGCCTGAGACCCTGCACCTCAGCCAGCGACAACCGTTTGCCGTGCGCAGTCTGCTCAGTGGCTATTGGCAGCTGGGCTCAGACCCGCGGTTTTTTCTGCTGGCGCTGGCCAGTGGCATCCCTTTTAATGGCATGTTTTTGTATGTGCTGTCTGCACCCGTGTTTCTGGGCGAACACCTGAAGCTGGCGCCCACCCAGTTTTACTGGCTCTTTATGTGCACCATTGCCGGCATCATGGGCGGTGCCTGGGTCAGTGGCCGACTGGCTGGCAAGATCGCGCCCAAGCGGCAAATTCGTCACGGCCTGGTCATCATGCTGAGTGTGTCGGTGCTGAACGTGCTGGCGAACGTCGTCTTTACGGCGCATGTCTCATGGGCGTTGTTTCCCATCAGCGTGTTTGCGTTTGGCTGGGCGCTGATGGTGCCGGTGGTGACCTTGCTGGTGCTGGATTTGCAGCCCGAGCGGCGCGGCATGGCCTCGTCTCTGCAGATGTTTGTGGGCTCCAGCGCCAATGCCCTGGTGGCCGGCGTGCTGGCACCCTTGGTCATGCATGGCACAAGAAGCCTGGCGATCGCCTCTTTGTGCCTGCTGTGCATCGGGCTGACTTCCTGGACGGTGTTGCACCGGTGCTGGCCGGCATTGGGTCGCGTTGCGGGTCACTGAGGGGATGCTGAGGCCTCGTTGAGTTCTGCTACATGGGGCGCCGCTTGCGTCTGCTTGGGGTGTTGTCGCGCTCGGCCTGACGGGATGCCTGGGTCTTTATATACTGTTGTTTTGTACAGTACTTTGACCCGATGAGCAGATCCGCACCATGCCATTAGCCGCCCCCACTCCTACTGAGCCCCTGGAGTACCTCGAATCCCTTGACACAGGTGCTGTCTGGCGTGCCGCTACCCTGGCGCAGGCGTTTGGCGCCGTGCACGACACGGGGCACAGCCAGCTGAGCGCTCAGTTACCCGGCGGTGGCTGGCCCGTGGGGGCCTTGATCGAAATCCTGCAAGTACCAGGGCAGCATCTGGAGTGGCAGTTGCTGGTGCCCGCGCTGGCGGGCTTGCAACTGGGCAAGCCAGGCATCGGTGAGCGTGCTTTGGTGCTGGTGGGGCCACCGCACACTCCTTTTGGTCCCGGTCTGGCGGGCAGGGGTTTGCGTCCCCAGGCTTTGCTCTGTGTGGAGGCGCAGTCGCCACTGGAACGCCTGTGGGCCACAGAGCAGGCACTGCACTGTGCCGATGTGGCTGCCGTGCTGGCCTGGTTGCCGCAGGCGCGCTCAGACCAGCTGCGGCGGTTGCAGATGGCTGCGGCTCAGCATCAACGCTTGCTCTTTGTGATGCGGCCTGCGCACCTGCACGCGCAGGCCTCGCCCGCCGTGTTGCGCTTGCAGGTGTTGCAAGGAGCGAGTGATGGACCACCGCAAGCTAGCACGATGCCGGTTTGTCAGCGGGAGCTCAAGCTCCTCAAGCGCCGTGGCCCACCCCTGACACGGGCTGTGCAGATTCCATCTGCGCCTGCGCGTTTGACGGCTTTATTGGCTTGTGGGCGGCTGGCTATGGGCGCTGCCCGTCGTGATGCACTCGTTTCTGTACCACATGAGTTCTATCGGGTGAAGGACCATGCACTGGATCGCGCTGCAGTGCGCTGCTGAGGCGGCTGTTCAAGAAGGCATTGCCTGCGAGCCTGAGCTGGCCGATGCTCATCAGGCGCTGGGTTGGTGGGCCTTGCAGTTCACGCCCAAGGTTGCCTGGCTCGACGGTGTGTGGGTGATGGAAGTGTCGGCCAGCGAACGCTTGTTTGGGGGGCGGGCGGGACTGGTGCAGCGCATGCGCCAGACCCAGCAGCCTCCGGTGCCAGTACACATGGCGCGCGGTAGCACCAGTCTGGTGGCGGTGGCGCGCCTGCACCCGCAGGGACGACGTGCCGCCCATGCAGATGCCTTGCCTTTGTCGGCGTTGGGAGCAGCCCAGCCGCATTTGGCAACACTGGCTACCTTGGGCTGTACCCGCTGGGGCCAGCTGCGCGCTTTGCCCAGGGGCGGTGTGGCGAGACGCTTTGGTTCTGCTTTGGTCGACGCCCTCGATCGGGCCTATGGCGCACAGCCCGAAAGCTACCCCTGGCTGCTTATGCCCGAAGTGTTCGAGGCCCGCATCGAACTGGCCGCCCGTGTGGAGGCGGCGCCGGCCCTGATGTTTGGTGCACGGCGCTTGCTGGCGCAATTGCAACTCTGGCT
>JBJOJH010000028.1:0-21456 GCA_046046715.1 Pseudomonadota bacterium
TCTTTGAATCATGGCAAATTGTCGATCGATGACGGTGGGTTTTCACGGCGTTCGAGCACCAAATAACAATCACACCCACTCCCGGCCGCCACCCAACGAAACGCCAGGCGACGCAGCCCGAGCCCCAGCAGATGACGCCATGTCCTGGGTGCCCAAGGCAGCGACTTACTGATCAGGGCTGCGGCAGAAGATATCGCCCCACAGCGGTACATCTGTTCACGAGCGTTCCAGCGCAACACCGCACAAGACCCCGTACGCCGCCGCGACAGCAGCATTCCCAGCGGACAGGGCTGCGCCAGGCAGCAGACGCCGCACCCATTGCAAGCCGCACCAGTATATGGTTTGAGCGGTGCCTCAGCCCTGATGAATATGGTGCGTTTGATGGCTTTCATGGATGTGTGCACTTTGTGCAAGACGCACTTTGTAAGAGCGTCACGCGAATATCAGCGGACCCCTTGCAATCCAGGTCCGCCACCTAAAATTATCGTCATGAAACGCTTTTGGCTGTCTTTTTCCCAAACCGTCACTATTCTCCTGGCTGGGTATTTTGTGGTCGCAACGCTCAAGCCTGAATGGGTGTCTCGACACCCATCCGCCAGTCATGTCGGGTGGGTGCAGGCACCGGTTGTCGACCCCGGGGACATTCCAGCAGGCAGCTTCCGGCTCGCAGCCAAAAGCGCATCTGCCGCCGTGGTCAGCATCAACACCAGCAAAGCCGCACAAAACGACCCCCGTAGTCGGGATCCTTGGTTCAAATATTTTTTTGGTGAGCAAGGTGATGAAGCGCAAGTCGGCCTGGGTAGCGGCGTCATCGTCAGTGGCGATGGTTTCATCCTCACCAACAACCATGTTGTCGAGGGTGCAGATGAAATAGAGACCATCCTCAACGATGGCCGCAAGACCAGGGCCCGTGTCATGGGCACCGACCCGGAATCCGATCTGGCGGTATTGAAAATTGATCTGGAACGTTTGCCCGTGATTGTTTTGGGCAATTCCGAGCAAGTGCAAGTGGGTGATCAGGTGCTCGCCATAGGCAACCCCTTCGGCGTGGGGCAAACCGTGACCAGTGGCATCGTGAGTGCACTGGGGCGTAATCAGCTGGGGATCAACACCTTCGAAAACTTCATCCAGACCGACGCGGCCATCAACCCCGGCAATTCAGGTGGCGCATTGGTCGATATCAACGGACGATTGCTTGGCATCAATACCGCCATTTATTCACGTTCGGGCGGCAGCATGGGAATAGGCTTCGCCATCCCGGTGTCGACAGCGCAGCAGGTCCTTGAGGGCATCGTCAGGGAGGGCCGCGTCTCTCGTGGCTGGATCGGGGTAGAGCCCAATGACCTTTCGCCGGAGTTGGCACGCAGCTTTGGCATCAAAGCCAAACAAGGCGTCGTGATCACGGGGGTGCTGCAAAACGGGCCAGCGGCCCAAGCGGGCATCCGCCCTGGTGATGTGATTTTGAAAGTGTCGGGCAACGAGGTGAGCAATGTTGCTGAACTACTGAGCCGTGTCGCTGCGCTGAAGCCAGGCACGGCCGCCGATTTCATCATCGAACGCGGGGACAGTCAGCGCTCGCTGAACGTCACGCCCGGCCAAAGGCCGCGTCAGCGCCCAACAGAACGCTGAATTCTGATCAGCTTGCGGCCTCTTCAGGCGCTTTGGTGTGCTTGAGGAACAGCTTCGCTGCCCAAATTCCGAGCTCATACAACAGGCACATAGGAATGGCCAAAGCCAGCTGGGACACCACATCAGGCGGCGTCACGATGGCGGCGATGATGAAAGCCAGCACCACAAAATAACCCCGGAAATCCTTGAGCTTCTGGATACTGACGATGCCCATGCGGGCCAGCACAACCACCACGATCGGCACCTCAAAGGCCAGGCCAAAGGCCAGGAACATGGTCAACACGAAGCTGAGATAGGCTTCGATATCGGGAGCCGCTGTGATGCTTTTGGGTGCAAAGCCCTGGATGAACTTGAAGACCTGGCCAAACACGAAGAAATAGCAAAAAGCCACGCCCACAAAAAACAGCAAGGTGCTGGAGATGACCAACGGCAGGACCAGCTTTTTCTCGTGTGCGTACAGTCCAGGTGCCACGAACGCCCACACTTGCCAAAGGACCACCGGCAAAGCCAGTAAAAAAGCCGCCATGAACAGAATCTTGATTGGCACCATGAAGGGCGAGATCACCGAGGTGGCGATCAGGGTTGCACCCTTGGGTAAATTGGCCACCAAAGGCGCGGCCAACCAATCGTAAAGCTCCCCCGGCCCCGGGAAAAGCGCCAAAACAGCCGCGGCGACCCCTACCGCAATCATGGCGCGGATCAATCGATCGCGCAGTTCAACCAGATGTTGGACGAAGGGCTGTTCGGAGCCTGCGAGTTCGTCTTTCGAAGAAGAGTCTTGGGACATGCTGTTGTAGAAGTTGTGACCCCGTGCCCGACTTGCAAGAGCGAAACCGATGGGTAAGGAAGTAAGTGACGAAATAGTGGAGAAGGAAAACCGCGCGAAAAACCCTGACCATCAAAGTGGTTTGGGCGGTCTGAAACGCGACACCCTTGCAGCGCCCGACAAGGCTTTGGTCCTCACGCCCGCGCGGGCTTTGTACCAGTTGGGCATTGCCCCCTGCTTCATGCGCCAGTTCTTTTTGGGGTGCTGATAAGTGGGAACAGTGGGCGGAAGCTCGAGAGTTTGTCCCGCCAAGGCGGTGGCCTCTTCCCAACTTTTTTCAAAGTCACTGGCGCTGGTCTGCACGGACTGCTCAACCTCGCGCGCAGCACCTTCCACAGAGTCTTTCATCTTCCGAAGCTCATCGAGCTCCATCGAACGGTTGACTTCAGCCTTGACATCTGCCACGTAGCGCCTGGCTTTACCCAGCAAAGTACCCACCGTTCGCGCCACTCCCGGCAATTTTTCGGGGCCAATCACGATCAACGCCACAGCGCCGATCAGGGCCATCTTGGAAATGCCGAGATCAATCATGCGTGGGGATCAGGACTTTTGCTTGGCTTCGACGTCGATGGTGGTCTTGGCAGCATCTGCAGGCTGGCCTGCGGGAGCATCGGCCTGTCCATCCTTCATGCCATCCTTGAAACCTTTGACCGCACCACCCAGGTCACCACCCAGGTTTTTGAGTTTCTTGGTGCCAAATACCATCACCACGATCAACAGCACGATCAACCAGTGCCAGATAGAAAATGAACCCATGACTTACTCCTTAACAATGCCTGAATTTTAGACGCCGACCCGGCCCGAGCGAGGGCAGCAATTGACCCAATTGGTGTAACAAATCCGCGATCACCCCCGCAACCAGGGGCGCGGCCCACCCATCACATGAAAATGCAGATGGTGCACTTCCTGACCACCTTCTGTGCCAGTGTTGCTGACAATCCGAAATCCGCCCTCAGGGTAAGGTCTGCAGCCTTCCTGCAAGGCCAGACGCGGTGCCAAAGCCATCATCCTCCCCATCAGTGCGACGTGATCGCCCTCCACCTGAGCCAGAGATGGAATGTGCATCTTGGGAATCATCAAAAAATGGACGGGCGCCCAAGGATGTATGTCGTGGAAGGCATAAATTTCATCATCCTGATAAACCAGCTTGGATGGAATTTTTCCTGCGACGATCTTGCAGAAAAGGCAATTGGGATCGGTCATGCTCACAGCTCAAGCTCCATGGGTAAACCCTTGTTCATGCGCATCAGGCCAGTCAGGATGCGGTACAAAAACCAAAGTGAAATCAGGGCCCATGCCAGCCACCCTGGCAGGACAAACATCATCCACAAGGGAACCGTCACGACGTACAGCAGGGCTGCAATCAAGACGGTGCGTATGCGCCAGCGAAAGTGGGAAGCGTGCCAGGTGCCCTCTGCATCCGGGCGCTTCACCATGTCCAGAATCAACGCAGCAATGAGGAGCACGGGGCCAAGCTGCCCGCCGGGTATGAGTGCGCCCACAGCCACGATCAGGTGCAAGACGTAACTGATCAGACCCACCGTGTTGAGCGCCTGCAGTCGCTCCAACTCGGTCATGTCACGACTCATTCAGGAGGCCTCTCGGGCCAGCGCCTTGCGTAGCGCTTTTTCTTCGATACCACTGACACCGGCACGACGCTCGAGCTCGGCCACCACATGCCCGGGGTTCAAGCCGTAGTGCGCCAGGGCAATCATGCAGTGAAACCAGAGGTCGGCCACCTCGCCCACCAGAGGGGCTTTGTCCGCACCATGATCGACGTCTTTGGCGGCCATGACGACTTCGGTCGCTTCCTCGCCAATTTTCTTGAGAAAAGCATCTGGCCCCTTCGCCAGCAGGCGAGCGACGTAGCTGGCTTCAGGATTTCCGCCACGCTGAGGCAATCGTGACTCGATGACGGCAGCCAGGCGCCCCAAGGCATCCACCGCGTTAAGGGGATCTGCAGGATTCACAGTAGGGAAGGATTCAGACATGGTGGATTAGTTGTAGATCGTGGCGGGGTCTTTCAAGACCGGGTCCAGCTCACGCCAAACACCTTCTACCCCATTGTCACCGGCTTCGAAGACACTGTAGAAGCAGCTGTGCCGCCCAGTGTGGCATGCGATTCCAGGCTCATGCCCCAATTGGGTGACTTTCAGCAAAATCACATCCTGATCGCAGTCCAGGCGCATTTCATGTACTTTCTGCACATGCCCGGATTCTTCACCCTTGGCCCAAAGACGCCCACGAGAGCGACTGAAGTACACGGCGCGACCCAGCTCGGCTGTTTTTTGCAAAGCCTCACGATTCATCCAGGCGAACATGAGCACGTCGCCCGTGGACGCTTCCTGGGCGATGACGGGCACCAGGCCCTGGGCATCCCATTTCACTTTGTCGAGCCAGTTCATTTCTTACTCACAGCCGCACCGGAATGCCGCGCGCGGCCATGCAGGCCTTGGCCTGTTGGATGGTGTACTCACCGTAGTGGAAGATGCTCGCTGCCAACACAGCATCGGCACCACCTCGCTGCACACCATCGGCCAAATCTTCAAGGCGGCCCACGCCACCGGAGGCAATCACCGGGACACTGACGGCATCACTCACGGCCCTGGTCAGGGCCAGATCAAAGCCCGACTTGGTGCCATCCCGATCCATGCTGGTCAGCAAAATTTCGCCAGCGCCTCGCCGGGCCATTTCAGTGGCCCATGCCACCGCATCCAGACCAGTATTCTTGCGCCCACCGTGGCTGTACACATCCCAGCCATCGCCACGGGTCAGCGCATCTTCGGCCGTGCGCCGCTTGGCATCGATCGCCACCACAATGCATTGGGCGCCATACTTGGCCGATGCATCCTCGATCACCTGGGGGTTGGCCAAAGCGGCCGAGTTGAAGCTGGTCTTGTCCGCCCCGGCGTTGAGCAAGCGGCGCACATCGTCCACCGTGCGTACGCCGCCGCCCACGGTCAGGGGAATGAAAACCTGGCTGGCCACTGCCTCAATGATGTGCAAAATCAGATCGCGACCATCGCTGGTGGCGGTGATATCCAAAAAGGTCAGCTCATCCGCACCCTGCTCGTTGTAGCGGGCGGCAATCTCCACCGGATCACCCGCGTCACGCAGCTCCACAAAATTCACCCCTTTGACCACGCGACCACCGGTCACGTCGAGGCAAGGAATGATGCGCTTGGCCAGCATGCTCAAGCGCCGTTGAGTTCGTCAGCGCGCGCCTGGCCCGCGGCAAAATCCAGATCGCCGGTGTAGATGGCACGGCCACAAATCACGCCTTCAACGCCTTCGTCCTCGACCTCGCACAGGGCTTCGATGTCGGCCAGATTACTCAGACCACCGGAGGCAATCACAGGAATCGACAAAGCCTGAGCGAGCTTGACGGTCGCATCAATGTTGATACCGGTGAGCATGCCGTCGCGTCCGATGTCGGTGTAGATGATGGACTCAACGCCGTAGTCTTCAAACTTTTTGCCCAGGTCCACCACGTCATGGCGGGTCAGTTTGCTCCAGCCATCGGTGGCTACCTTGCCTTCGCGCGCATCCAGACCCACGATGATGTGTCCGCCAAATGCCGTACAGGCATCTTGCAGAAAACCCGGATTTTTGACGGCCGCCGTACCGATGATGACGTAACGCAAACCGGCATCCAGGTAGCGTTCGATGGTATCGAGGTCACGTATGCCGCCGCCCAGCTGTACATCAATTTCGCCGCCCACCTCTTTCAAGATCTTGCGAATCGCCATCTCGTTCTTGGGTGAGCCGGCAAACGCCCCGTTCAAATCCACGAGATGAAGCCGACGCGCCCCCTTGTCCACCCAGCTGCGCGCCATCACAGCAGGATCCTCGCCAAAGGTCGTGGATTGATCCATATCGCCCTGCTTGAGTCGAACGCAGTGGCCGTCTTTCAAATCAATTGCGGGAATGAGAAGCATGGTGACGAAATCAGGAGGATGAGTGAGAGGAAAGAAGCAAGCCGCGTACCAGGGTCTGAGGCGGAAAAGTGTCAAGGCGCCCAGTGTAGGAAATTCCGGAAAAGAGCCAAACCATGGTCAGCGCTCTTTTCGGGGTGGAACTGGGTGGCAAAAATGTTGTCGCGGGCAATAGCTGCCGCAAACCGACCGCCGTAATCTGCTTCACCAGCGTGGTGCAACTTGCTGGCTGGGCGGGCATAAAAACTATGCACAAAGTAAAAGAAACTGCCATCAGGCACACCGGCCCAAATGGGGTGCGCCTCGCCAGCATGGCGGTTCTGATGCACTTGATTCCAGCCCATTTGTGGCACCTTGAAGCGACTGCCATCGGCCTGAGCACGGCCCGCGAGGTCAAACTTGACAACCTCACCCGCAAACAGGCCCAGGCCTGGCGTGGTGTGCTCGGGATGCCGGCTTTCCGTGCTGTGATCCAGCAACATCTGCATGCCTACGCACACACCAAACAGCGGCTTGTTAGCGGCCGCCTCCATCACAGAGGCCAGCAAACCCGACGCTTGCAGCTCATGCATGCAGTCCGGCATGGCCCCCTGACCGGGCAAGACCACGCGCTCGGCAGACCGAACCACATCGGGGTCCGAAGTGATCAACACCTGGTGGCCGGTGTCTTGAGCCACAGCCTGGACCGCCTGCGACACGGAGCGCAGGTTGCCCATGCCATAGTCCACCACCGCAACAGTCTTGCGGCCGGCGGCAGAAGTCACATTGCTCGTCATCGTTACAGGGATCCCTTGGTGGAAGGAATCATGCCCGCAGCGCGGGGGTCCAGCTCCAGAGCGCTACGCAAGGCTCGTGCAAAGGCCTTGAAAACGGTCTCGCACTGGTGATGGGCGTTGGTGCCACGCAAATTGTCGATGTGCAAGGTCACGCCCGCGTGGTTCACAAAGCCTTGAAAAAATTCGTGCGTCAGCTGGGTGTCAAAGCCGCCGATCATGCCGCTGGTGTAAGGGATATTGAGAACCAGACCGGGACGACCGGAAAAGTCGATCACGACCCGGCTCAAGGCCTCATCCAGTGGCACATAAGCATGGCCATAGCGCCGAATGCCTTTTTTGTCGCCCACGGCCTTGGCAACGGCCTGGCCCAACGTGATGCCTACGTCTTCGACCGTGTGATGGCCATCGATGTGCAAATCACCCTTGGCTTCAATGTCGAGATCCATCATGCCGTGGCGGGCAATCTGGTCCAGCATGTGGTCAAAAAAGCCGATGCCCGTGGACAAGCGTGCCTGCCCCGAACCGTCGAGATTGAGTTTGACGGTGATCTGGGTCTCGGCCGTTTGGCGGCTGACTTCGGCATTGCGGGCGGTCATAGGGTTTCCTTCAGGGCAGCCATCATTTGCGCGTTCTCGCTCGCAGTGCCCACGGTCAAACGCAGGCAATTGCCCAGCAAAGGGTGCATTTTAGAAACGTTCTTCACCAGAACCTTGCGCGCACGCAGTCCCTCAAAAGCCTTCTGAGCGTCTGGCACACGCACCAGGATCATATTGGCCTCACTCTTGTAGGGGGTGACGCCAGGCAACCCGGCCAGTTCAGACAGCAGCCAGCTGCGCTGCTCGCGCAACTCACGTGCTTGTTCTGCGAATACATCCGCATGATCCAGGGCAAACAGGGCGCACTCGTAGTTCAGAACGCTGATGTTGTAGGGCGGTCGAACCTTGTCGATCTCTGCGATCAGGGCTCGTGGACCCATCATGTAACCCAAGCGGATGCCTGCCAAGCCGAATTTGGACAAGGTCCGCACCAGCAAGACATTGCTGTGGCGAGTGATGCGATCAATGTAACTTCTGCTGGCAAAGGGTTGGTAGGCCTCGTCCATCACGATTAAGCCACCCTGGGCCGCTTGCGCCTGGATGATGCTTTCCACCACATCGTCGTTCCACAAGTTGCCCGTGGGATTGTTGGGATAGGCCAGATAAACGATGGCCGGCCGATGCTGTGCAATGGCAGCCAAAATGGCAGCTTCGTCCAGTTCGAAATCCGCCGTCAGCGGCACGCCGTGAAAGGCCAAACCTTGCAGCTGCGCGCTCATGGCGTACATCACAAAACCAGGCACCGGTGCCAGGATGCTGGCCCCCGGCACATCGCAGGCCAGCGCCAACAAGCTGATGATTTCATCCGAGCCGTTGCCCAGCATGATGTCAAAGTCGTCAGGCATACCGGCGTGGTGCGCCAGCGCAGCGCGCAGGTCGTTGACGCGCCCATCCGGGTAACGGTTGAGCGCCAGCGCGCCCAGACGACGTCCCAGCTCCGCCTGCAACTCAGGCGACAGGCGATGAGGGTTCTCCATGGCATCCAGCTTGATCATGCCCGCCGAATCCTGTATGGCGTAGGCGTGCATGGACTGAACATCCTGACGGATGCGCTGCATGAAAGTTGAATTTGTAGCCGTCATCTTTTTTTGTGGTCAACGCATCGGGGGCACATCTGCCAGTCGCAATTCAGCTGCACGGGCATGGGCCTGCAAGCCCTCGCCATACGCCAGCTCTGCAGCTATAGGCCCCAGGACTTGAGCACCGGCCTCACTCACCTCGATCAGACTGCTGCGCTTCTGGAAGTCATAAACGCCCAGCGGCGAACTGAAACGGGCGGTGCCGCTGGTGGGCAGCACATGGTTGGGCCCTGCGCAATAGTCACCCAGGCTCTCACTGGTGTACGCACCCATGAAAATGGCCCCCGCGTGGCGCAACAGTGGCTCCCAGCGGTGTGGGTCGCGACTGGACACCTCCAGGTGCTCTGGCGCAATGCGATTGCTGATCGTGCACGCCTCTTCCATGCTGCGGGTATGAATCAGGGCGCCGCGATCATTCAAACTTTTGGCGATGATGGCCGCACGCGGCATGGTCGGCAGCAAGCGGTCAATCGCGGTTTGAACTGCGGCGATGTATGTGGCATCTGGACACAGCAGAATGCTCTGGGCCAGCTCGTCGTGCTCGGCCTGACTGAACAGGTCCATGGCAACCCACTCGGGCGGCGTGCTGCCATCGGCCAACACCAGGATCTCGCTAGGCCCGGCAATCATGTCGATACCTACCGTGCCGAAAACGCGCTTTTTGGCGCTGGCCACATAGGCGTTACCCGGCCCCGTGATCTTGTCCACCTTGGGGATGGTCGCTGTCCCAAATGCCAACGCAGCCACTGCCTGCGCACCACCGATGGTGAAGGCACGTGTCACACCCGCCACATAGGCTGCAGCCAGAACCAAGGGGTTTTTCTCGCCCCGCGGCGTGGGCACCACCATGATGATTTCACCCACACCCGCCACCTGGGCCGGTATGGCGTTCATCAGCACACTCGACGGATAGGCGGCCTTACCGCCGGGCACATAAATGCCCACGCGGTCCAGCGGCGTGACTTTTTGGCCCAGCAAGGTGCCATCTTCGTCGAGGTAGGTCCAGCTCTCGCCAGTGGCTTTTTTCTGGGCCTCGTGGTAGCTGCGTACCCGCCGGGCCGCTGCTTCAAGTGCCAGGCGCTGTGCGACCGGCAGGCCGTCGAATGCTGCCTTCAGCTCATCCTTGCGCAGCTCCAGATCGGCAAGGCTGCTGACGTCGAGGCCGTCAAACCGGCGCGTGTAGTCCAGCACGGCCTCATCACCACGCCCTTGCACGTCTGCCAGGATGCCGGCCACTACGCCCTCAATCGCTGCGTCTGTCTGGTCTGACCAGTGCAACCGGGCCTGAAAGGAGGCCTCAAAGTTCGCATCGGCGGTCGACAACATCAATGGAGCAGTAACGAGCGTCATATCAGCAAAGGTCTCTGTAAAGCAGATCAGCTCCGGTCACTCACGGCCTGCGCAAACGCGTCAATGAGTCGACGGATGGGCGCTTGCTTGAGCTTGAGCGACGCCTGGTTGACCACCAGCCGCGAGCTGATGTCCATGATGTGTTCGACCTCAACCAGATGATTGGCCTTCAGGGTGTTGCCGGTGGACACCAGGTCAACAATCGCGTCTGCCAAGCCGGTGAGCGGCGCCAATTCCATGCTGCCATACAGCTTGATCAGGTCGACATGCACGCCTTTGGTGGCAAAAAACTCGCGCGCAATGGCCACATATTTGGTGGCCACCCTGAGGCGTGACCCCTTGCGCACCGCGCTGGCGTAGTCGAAATCGGCACGCACTGCCACGCTGATGCGGCACTTGGCAATCTGCAGGTCCAGCGGCTGGTACAGGCCTGAGCTGCCAGCCGCCCCACCCCACTCCATGTCGTGCTCAATCAAGGTGTCTTTACCGGTAATGCCCAGATCAGCACCCCCGTATTGCACATAGGTGGGGACATCGGTGGCGCGCACCACCAGCACGCGGACGTCAGGCTGGTTGGTGTCCAGTATCAGCTTGCGTGACTTTTCGGGGTCATCCAGCACCTCAATGCCCGCGGCACGCAGCAGCGGCAGGGTGTCTTCAAAAATTCTGCCCTTGGACAGCGCGAGCGTGATCATGCTTTCACCCTTTCGATGTCGGCACCCAGGCCGCGCAACTTGGCTTCCATGCGGTCGTAGCCACGGTCCAGATGGTAGATGCGATCGACTTCGGTCTGACCCTCGGCCACCAATCCGGCAATCACCAGACTCGCAGACGCTCGCAGGTCGGTCGCCATCACGGTGGCACCAGACAAACGCTCGGTGCCTTCCACCAGCGCCACCTTACCGTCGATCTGGATACGAGCGCCCAAACGCACCAATTCATTGACATGCATGAACCGGTTTTCGAAGATCGTCTCGGTTACTTTGGCCGTGCCGCTGGAAATGCAATTGAGCGCCATGAACTGCGCTTGCATGTCGGTGGGAAAGCCGGGGTATTCAGTGGTGCGGAAACTTTGTGCCTTCAAGCGCCCATGGGACTGCACACGTATACCGCCTTCCACCGCTGTCACTTGGGCGCCAGCTTCGTTGAGTTTGTCGATCACGGCCTCCAGATGATCGGTCCGACCATGACGTAGCACCACGTCTCCGCCGGTAGCAGCCACCGCGCACAAAAAGGTACCGGCCTCGATGCGGTCGGCCACGACCTGATGCTCGCAGCCATGCAGTTTTTCAACACCCTGAATGCGTATGCGGCTGGTCCCATGGCCCTCAATCTTGGCGCCCATCTTGATGAGCATTTCCGCCAGATCGGGAATTTCCGGCTCTTGTGCCGCATTTTCCAAAATGGTCTCCCCTTCGGCCAGGGTCGCTGCCATCAGGAAGTTCTCGGTGCCGGTCACGGTCACCATGTCGGTGGCAATACGAGCGCCGCGCAAACGGGTGCGCCCATCAGGCAGGCGCGCCACCATGTAGCCGTGCTCCACCACAATGTCAGCACCCATGGCCTGCAGGCCTTTGATGTGCTGATCCACAGGACGAGAACCGATGGCACATCCACCCGGCAAAGACACACGTGCCTGGCCGAAACGGGCCAGCAAAGGCCCCAAGGCCAACACCGAAGCGCGCATGGTCTTCACCAGCTCGTACGGAGCCTCTGGGCTGTGCAAAGGGCCTGCATCCAATCGCACGGAACCATCGTCTCCGTGGTCAGCCTGCACCCCCATGTTGCGCAGCAACTTGAGCATGGTTTGCACATCCTGCAAGCGAGGCACGTTGGAAAGGGTCACAGCCTCTGCCGTCAAGAGCGCAGCGCACAACTCGGGCAAAGCAGCGTTCTTGGCACCGGAAATCAGCACCTCGCCTTGTAGCGTTCGGCCGCCACGTATCAGTAATTTGTCCATGGATCGACGGTATCAGGCGGCCAGAGCGGCCCATTCTGCAGGGGTGTAGGTTTTCATGGACAGCGCATGCACCTCATCGGTGTGCATCTTGGCACCCAGCGTGGCATAGACGCGCTGATGTCGCTGGATGGCGCGCTTGCCCTCGAATTCGGAGGACACGATGGTGGCGTACCAGTGACGGCCGTCGCCCTCCAGCGCGCAGTGCGCACAACTCAGGTTCGCGGTGATGATGGATTGGAGTTCTTCTGCAGTCATCTCAAAAAAAGGTGTACAGCGCTTCAGCTGCGTATCTTG
The DNA here is from genome assembly GCA_046046715.1 of Pseudomonadota bacterium. GTDB lineage: Bacteria > Pseudomonadota > Gammaproteobacteria > Burkholderiales > Burkholderiaceae_C > JBEEJZ01. Next base: position 12,446 of record JBJOJH010000028.1, read on the forward strand.
TAGCCGGTGCGCAGCAGGTGGATGGTGACGGCGCTGACCAGTAGCCATGCACTACCCACCACCGCCAGGCTGAGCCAGGGAGAGACATCGCTCACCCCGAAAAAGCCGTAGCGAAAGCCGTCGATCATGTAAAAAAACGGGTTGATGTGGCTCAGGCTTTGCCAGAAGGCCGGCAAGGAATGGATGGAATAGAACACGCCACTCAAAAAAGTCATCGGCATGATGATGAAGTTTTGAAAGGCAGCCAGCTGGTCAAATTTTTCAGCCCAAAGACCGGCGATCACGCCCAGTGTCCCCATCAGCGCAGCCCCGAGCACCGCAAACACCACGATCCAGGCCGGCGAAACAAACTCAGGCCGGGCAAACCAGGCCGTGGCCGCAAATACCCCTAGCCCCACCAGCAAGCCACGGGCAATGCTGGAGCCCACGTAAGCAAAAAACCAGGCCCAATGAGACAAGGGCGTCAGCAGCAAAAACACGATATTGCCCATGATCTTGCTCTGGATCAGGGACGAAGAGCTGTTGGCAAAGGCGTTTTGCAGCACGCTCATCATCACCAGACCAGGCAGCAAAAACGCGGTGTAACTGATGCTGTCATAGACCTTGACATGCTCTTCAAGCACATGGCCGAAGATCATGAGGTACAAAATAGCCGTGAGCACAGGTGCCGCAATCGTCTGGAAGCTCACCTTCCAGAAACGCAGCACTTCCTTGTAAAACAGGGTTTGCCAGCCGGTCATGCCGAACCTTCTGCCTGGGCCGCGGACACGGTCCTCGATCCAGCCTTGCCACTCATCACATCCAGAAAAACGTCTTCCAGGTCGGCCCGACGGATCTCGATGTCCTGGGCTTGCAACCCGGCCTGACGCACGGCGGCCAGGTAGTTTTCAATTTCCAGGGCATCGTTGGCCGGAAATTGCACGATGCGCCCGGTAATGCGGGCCCGGCCAGCCAGGGCCTGTGGCAATTCACCGTCGACCTTGAAGCGCAACACGTTGCTCGATGAAGCCTTGAGCAGTTCGGAGGTGCTGTCAAGGGCCACGATGCGGCCAGACTTGAGCATGGCAATGCGCCCACACAGCGCCTCGGCCTCTTCCAGATAGTGGGTGGTCAGCAACACGGTGTGACCCTGCTTGTTGAGCTTGGCAATGAACTGCCACAGGGTTTGTCGCAACTCCACGTCCACGCCCGCAGTCGGCTCGTCCAGCACGATCACTGGCGGGCGGTGAACCAGGGCCTGCGCCACCAGCACACGTCGCTTCATGCCGCCCGACAGTTGCCGCATATTGGCATTGGCCTTGTCGGCCAAGCCCAGGCTACCCAGAAGTTCGTCGATCCAGTCGTCGTTGTTTTTGACACCGAAATAGCCTGACTGAATGCGCAGTGCTTCACGGACATTGAAAAACGGGTCAAACACCAACTCCTGCGGCACCACACCCAGCTTGCGGCGCGCCTGGGCATAGTCGCCTTGCACATCACTGCCCAGCACCGACACCTTGCCACTGCTCGCACGCGTCAAGCCTGCCAAGATGCTGATAAGGGTGGTTTTGCCTGCTCCGTTGGGGCCGAGGAGGCCAAAAAAGTCGCCCTCTCCAATATCCAGGCTGACCTCGTCAAGCGCTAGAAATGTGTTGCCCTGGGTGCCACGTGATGACGGATAGGCCTTGGAGACCGATTGAAACGATATTGCAGACATGAACCGCCAATTTTAAGCGGCTGCGGCTGGTGGAGTGTTTGATGGGGATGTCGGGAGCAATTCAGCAATGCCATACAACTGGGCGAGATCACGCAAATGGCCAGGCATACCGTGGATCAGCACACTCTTGCCTTGCTCTCGGGCCGCGCGTTGGCAGGCCAACAAGACAGCCAGTGCAGATGAGTCAAATCTCGCCAAAGAAGCAGCGTCCAGGGCGACCACATCGCCGGTCGAGGTCTGCAGACCTGCAGTCAGGTCACGCAGGCAATCGGTAGCTTGCAACTGGGTCAATTCCGTAGGCAAGGCCAACATGTCAGCCCTTGTTAGCACTGTTGGATTTATTGCGCTCAGCCAACATATTGATCAAGCCGTCCACACCCTTGGCATTGATTTGCTGGGCAAATTGGTTGCGGTAGGTATCCACCAGCCAGACACCCAAGACGTTGATGTCGTAAATTTTCCAGCCCAGCCCCTGGCCGGCCGTTTTTTCCATGCGGTAATCCAGCCCCACTGGCTCGCCCCGGCCTCGGAGTTCGGTGCGCACCACCAGTTCCTTGTCATCAGGCGAGGCACGCAAAGGCTTCAAGGCGATGGTCTGCTCACCCACCTGCGACAAGGCCCCGGAATAAGTACGCACAAGCAAAATCTTGAACTCGTCCTGCAGTCGCTTTTGCTGTTCGGGCGTGGCTTGACGCCAGGCTGGCCCCACCGCCGAGGCTGTCATGCGCTGAAAGTTGACATGGGGAATGACCCGGCTGTCCACCACGGCAATCACACGATTGATGTCTCCGGACTGCAGCGCCTTGTCGGCACGGATGATGTCCAACATCTCGGTCGAGAGACGTTTGATCATCTGGTCGGGCGCTTCATCGGCGGCACGAGCAGGTGCCCCCAAAAGCGAGACCCCAGCCAGGGCCAGGCCAGCCACTAATTTATACACATCGCGACGATTCATGGTCTGCATCAATTTCATTTTTGAAGTCTCCCCTCAAGGCACAGGCGTGGGCGCATCTTCGGGCGGATTGCCGTCATACACCAGGCTGCGCCGACGCTGCAAATAAACATCCCGGGTGAAACTGTAGGTGTCGAGCGCCGCGCCGTCGATCAGGTCGCCTGCTCGCAACAAGCGCGCACGCAGGTCCACCAGGTTCAGCACATCCAGCGCCGTGCGGGCACCGGTATTGTCTAAGCCTTCCAGCGGATCAAACTTGTACTCCACAGGCAGAGCGGCCGTGTCTCGCAGGGTGGATGGGCCCAGCAATGGCAAGACCACATAAGGGCCTGGCCCCACGCCCCAATGCCCCAACGTTTGACCAAAGTCTTCAGGGTGGCGCTCTATGCCCAGGTCGGAAGCGATGTCGAAGATACCTCCCAGCCCCAGGAAGGTGTTCATGCCAAAGCGGGCCAGACTGTCGCCCGCGTCTGCGCCCTTGAACTGCATGAGGTTGTTGGCGGCTGACCAAACATCATCCAGGTTACTGAAAAAGTTGCGCACCCCGCTTCGAATGGGGCGGGGCGTGATTTCCTGGTAAGCCGTGGCCACGGGCTTGAGCACGATCCGGTCCACCGCGTCATTGAAAGCGTAGGTACCCCGATTGACCGTCTCCAGAGGATCAGCCGGGTGACCGCCCGGAAGTGTCGAGCATGCACTCAGGGTGGCCACCAGAATTGGGGCCATCAGCCTTTGCCACCATCGCCGCCATCGTTCACGCATCGTCAAAATAAACACAAACACTCCCTCTTTTTTTATTTGCCTGGCGTTGCCGCAGGCCCTTCAGCAGCCTTGCTGTACAAAAACTGTCCGATCAGGTTCTCCAGGACCACCGCAGACTGGGTGGCGCTGATGTGGTCACCGGCCACCAGATTTTTTTCTGCCGCACCGGCTTCAATGCCGATGTATTGCTCACCCAGTAAGCCACTGGTCAAAATCTTGAGGGAACTGTCGGCAGGAAATCCATAGCGCCCTTCCATCGACAGCGTCACCCTGGCCTGAAAAGTTTTGTCATCAAAGGTGATGGCCTCCACACGGCCCACCACCACACCGGCGCTGCGCACCGCCGCCTTGGGTTTGAGCCCGCCGACGTTGTCAAACTTGGCCGTCACACGGTAAGTGGGCTGAAAATTCAGCGTGAGCAGGTTGGCCGACTGCAAAGCCAAAAACAAAATCGCAGCCGCACCAATCAGCACAAACAAACCCACCCACACATCGTTCTTAGAGCGTTGCACGAGCCCCTCCTTAAATTGTGAACATCATGGCCGTCAGGACAAAATCCAGGCCCAGAACGGACAAAGAAGCCATGACCACCGTGCGTGTGGTCGCACTGGCGACACCCTCGGGCGTAGGCTGGGCTTCGAAACCCTGCAACAGGGCAATGAAGGTGACGGTGAAGCCGAACACGATGCTCTTGATCACGCCGTTGCCCACGTCCTGCCACACATCCACCCCACCCTGAATCTGACTCCAGAACGAGCCGGCATCGACCCCGATCATCAGGACACCCACCACCCAGCCGCCTATGATGCCCATGGCACTGAATACGGCAGCCAGCAAGGGCATGGCGATCACACCGCCCCAAAACCGGGGGGCCAGTATCCGTTTGATGGGGTCCACCGCCATCATTTCCATCACACTGATTTGCTCGCCGGCCTTCATCAGGCCGATTTCGGCTGTTAATGAAGTTCCCGCTCGACCGGCAAACAAGAGGGCGGTGACCACCGGCCCAAGCTCACGAACGAGACTGAGCGTGACCAGCAGGCCCAAGGCCTCGGACGAACCGTAGCGCTGCAGCGTGTAGTAACCCTGCAAGCCAAATACAAAACCCACGAACAGCCCGGATACCGCAATGATGGCCAGCGAATAGTTGCCCAAAAAGTGAATCTGATCCCGTACCAGCGAAAACCGACGCAGGTTGCTACCCAGGGTTCCGAGCAAGCGTACAAACAGACGGGCACCCAGGCCCAGCGCGGCCAGATGGCGACGGCTTGCAAAACCCACCTCAGCTGGCTTGAAACCCCTCATGCGACACCCCCAACTGGAGCTACCTGCCGAGCCACACCGACCCCAAAGTCGTCGGCGACCGCCACGCAGGGGTAATGGAAACGCACGGGACCGTCCGGCAAGGCGTGCACATATTGATAGACCAGCGGGTCGGCGCTCAAACGGACTTCATCTGGCGTACCTTGAGCCGCAATCTTGCCGTTGGCCAGAATGATCACGTGATCAGCAATTCCAAAGGTTTGTTCCAGCTCATGGGACACAAAGATGCTGGTCAGGCCCATGGCATCGTTCAGCTCCCGTATGAGGCGGGCGGCAGTGCCCAGGGAAATCGGGTCCAGGCCCGAAAAAGGCTCGTCATACATCACCAACTCAGGGTCCAGAGCGATGGCTCGCGCCAGGGCAATGCGCCGGGCCATGCCACCAGACACCTCACTGGGCATGAGGTCACGCGCCCCGCGCAAGCCAACGGCATTGAGTTTCATCAAGACGATGTCGCGTATCAGGGGCTCGGGCAGCTTGGTGTGCTCACGCAGTGGAAACGCTACGTTATCAAACACACTCAAATCCGCAAACAGCGCACCAAACTGAAACAGCATGCCCATGCGCCGACGAGCCGCATAGAGCTGGGTTTGATCCATACGGGTGACGTCCTGCCCGTCAAACAGCAGCTCACCGCGTTGGGCCCGGTTTTGCCCCCCTATCAAGCGCAGAATAGTCGTTTTGCCTCCCCCTGAGGCTCCCATCAGGGCCGTGACCTTGCCACGAGGCACGGTCAGGGAAACGTCATCCAGAATGAGACGTTCCCCGTAGCCAAAGCTCAGGTGGCGAAGTTCGACGAGGGCGTTAGACATGGGGGTGGTCATCAAAGTACAAAAGCCGGCTTTCCCCGGCTTTTGCATCATACGAGGGCAGTGTAAACCCTAGGTAAACCTCAGATTCAGCCGCCCATCATCGCGGCAGATCACTGTTGCCCATTAGGAATTCGTCAACTGCACGAGCTGCCTGACGACCTTCACGGATGGCCCACACCACCAGGCTTTGACCCCGACGCATGTCACCAGCGGCGAACACCTTGTTCACGTTGGTGGCATAGCCGCCTGTGACGTCGGTGCTGGCTTTGGCATTGCCACGGGCGTCCTTGTCCACACCGAAGGCTTCAAGCACGGTGGCCACTGGATTCACAAAACCCATAGCGAGCAACACCAGATCAGCCTTGTAAGTTTTTTCTGTGCCCGCAATCTCAACCAGCTTGCCGTCCTTGAATTCGACATGGACCGTCGTCAGGCCCGTGACCTTGCCTTTTTCGCCGGTGAATTCCTTGGTGGAAATCGCAAACTCGCGGGTGCAACCCTCGTCGTGACTGGAACTGGTACGCAACTTCATCGGCCAATAGGGCCAGGTCAGGGGACGATTCTCTTCCTTGGGCGGTTGGGGCATCACCTCAAACTGGGTCACGTTCACCGCACCGTGGCGATTGGACGTACCAACGCAGTCGGAACCAGTGTCGCCGCCGCCAATCACGATGACGTGCTTGCCATCTGCGCGCAACTGGCCCTTGAGCTTGTCGCCTGCATTGACCTTGTTTTGCTGCGGCAAGAATTCCATGGCGAAATGAATACCGTCGAGATCACGACCCGGCACGGGCAGGTCACGCGACTGTTCGGAGCCCCCCGTCAGCAGCACAGCGTCGAACTCTTTTTTGAGCTGATCAGCCGTCACAGTGTCCTTGGACCAGTTGGTCACTTTTGAACCTTCGGGCCAGCTGCCCACCAGCACGCCGGTGCGGATGGTCACGCCTTCGGCCTCGAGCTGCTTAACGCGCCGATCGATGTGCGACTTTTCCATCTTGAAGTCAGGAATGCCATAGCGCAACAAACCACCAACGCGGTCGTTCTTTTCGAACAGGGTCACATCATGACCAGCTCGCGCGAGTTGCTGAGAAGCGGCCAGTCCAGCGGGGCCAGAACCTACCACCGCCACTTTTTTACCCGTCTTGTGCTTGGCCGGGCGGGGCGTGACCCAGCCCTCGTCCCAGGCGCGGTCGATGATGGCATGCTCGATGGACTTGATGCCGACTGCCGCGTCATTCACGTTGACAACGCAGGCCGCCTCGCAAGGCGCGGGGCAGATACGGCCAGTGAACTCAGGGAAGTTGTTGGTGCTGTGCAGCACTTCGATGGCGTTCTTCCAGTCACCTTGGTACACCAGGTCGTTGAAGTCCGGAATGATGTTGTTGACCGGGCAGCCGTTGTTGCAAAACGGTGTGCCGCAATCCATGCAGCGAGCCGCCTGCTTTTGAGACTGCTCCGGCGTCAAACCAACGACGAACTCCTTGTAATGCTTCAGACGCTCGGCGACCGGCTTGTAGCCTTCTTCGATGCGCTCATACTCCATGAAGCCAGTAACTTTTCCCATGATGCTTTCCTTCGATCTTGACGTTCGGCTTAGGCAGCCACTGCAGCTTGTGCCGACTTGGCGGCCTTCTTGGCGTTGATTTCGCCCAGGGCGCGCTTGTATTCGTTCGGGAAGACCTTGACGAACTTGGTGCGGGCCGTTGCCCAGTTGTCCAGCAGCTCACGCGCGCGCTGGCTGCCGGTCCACTTGTGGTGGTCTTCCAACAGCTTCTTCAACTGCGCTTCGTCCGCCTGATCGCGGTGCCAAACCTTACGGTCAATCTGAGCTTCCTGCTCAGCCACAGTCAGCACTTTTTCCATGCTGACCATGGCGGTGTTGCATCGGGTGGCGAACTGACCATCTTCATCAAAGACGTAGGCCACGCCACCGCTCATGCCAGCGCCAAAGTTGCGCCCCGTCTTGCCCAGTACGGCCACCGTGCCGCCGGTCATGTACTCGCAGCCATGGTCGCCTGTGCCTTCGACCACCGCGGTGGCACCCGAGAGACGCACTGCGAAACGCTCGCCAGCGACGCCAGCAAAGAAGGCCTCACCCGAGGTCGCGCCGTACATCACGGTGTTGCCCACAATGATGTTTTGCGCAGCCACGCCACGGAACTCCAGGCTCGGACGCACCACCACCCGGCCACCAGACAAGCCCTTGCCGGTGTAGTCGTTGGCTTCACCAATCAGGTACAGCGTGATGCCCTTGGTCAGGAAGGCGCCAAAAGATTGACCACCCGTGCCTTCAAGCTGAATGCGGATCGTGTCGTCGGGCAGGCCCTCGGGGTGCACCTTGGTCACGGCACCAGACAGCATGGCACCGACTGAGCGGTTCACGTTGCGCGCCACTTCCATGAACTGCACTTTTTCACCCTTATCGATGGCAGCACGGCTTTTTGCGATCAGGACATTGTCCAGAGACTTTTCCAGACCATGGTCTTGCACGTCCACATGACGCACAGGTACATCTGCCGGTACAGCGGGCACCGCCAGCAGACGGCTGAAGTCCAGACCACGGGCCTTCCAGTGGGCCACGCCTGCCTTCATGTCCAGCAGATCCGCACGGCCCACCAAGTCGTCAAACTTGGCAATACCCAGCTGGGCCATGATCTGGCGCACTTCTTCTGCAATGAAGAAGAAGTAGTTCACCACGTGCTCGGGCTTGCCCGAGAACTTCTTGCGCAGCAGCGGGTCTTGCGTGGCCACACCCACCGGGCAGGTGTTCAGGTGGCACTTGCGCATCATGATGCAGCCCTCGACCACCAGCGGTGCGGTGGCGAAACCGAATTCGTCAGCGCCCAGCAAGGCCCCGATGGCGACGTCACGGCCGGTCTTCATCTGACCGTCAGCCTGCACACGGATGCGGCCACGCAGGCGGTTGAGCACCAGCGTCTGCTGAGTTTCGGCCAGACCGATTTCCCAGGGCGAGCCAGCGTGCTTGACGGAGGACCAGGGCGATGCACCAGTACCACCGTCGTGACCGGCAATCACCACGTGATCGCTCTTGCACTTGGCCACGCCCGCGGCGATGGTGCCAACGCCAATTTCAGATACCAGCTTGACGCTGATGGAGCTGTGGGGCGCGACGTTCTTCAGATCGTGGATCAGCTGGGCCAAGTCCTCGATCGAGTAAATGTCGTGGTGCGGAGGGGGCGAAATCAGGCCAACACCTGGAACAGAGTGGCGGAGCTTGCCGATATAGTCGGACACCTTGCCACCCGGCAACTGGCCACCTTCACCGGGCTTGGCGCCCTGGGCCATCTTGATCTGAATCTGATCTGCGCTGGACAGATATTCGGCGGTCACACCGAAACGGCCTGAAGCCACTTGCTTGATGCGCGAACGCAGGCTGTCACCAGCTGCCAAAGGCAGGTCAACTTCGACGTTCTCTTCACCAATCACACTCTTCAGCGAATCTCCC
>JBJOJH010000029.1:0-3916 GCA_046046715.1 Pseudomonadota bacterium
GCCCAAAGTAGCAGTGTCAGCCGTTACATCCAGAATGTCATCGACCACTTGAAAAGCCAGGCCGATGGCGTCGCCGTAGTGCCGCAGGGCCTGAATTTGCGTCGTGCTGGGTTGACCACAAGTGGCGCCCATGAGCACGCTGCCTACCAGCAAAGCCCCGGTTTTGAGCTTGTGCATTTCACGTAGCTGCGGCTCTGTCAGGGGCAGGCCCACACTGGCCAGATCGATGGCCTGGCCGCCAGCCATCCCCGCGCAGCCTGCCGCACGCGCCAGCAGGCGGCACGGCGAGGCCTGCAATGCGGGCGGCACGTCCTGCTCTGCAGGGGTCAGGAGTTCAAAGGCCAAGGCTTGCAAGGCGTCTCCGGCCAACAAAGCCTGCGCCTCGCCAAATTGCACATGAACGGTAGGCTTGCCGCGGCGCAGCACATCGTTGTCCATGCAAGGCATGTCATCGTGCACCAAAGAGTAGGCATGGATCAATTCAACCGCGCAAGCAGCGCGCAAGGCAGCTGACGAATGGCCCTTGCAGGCCTGCGATGCTGCCAGCACCAGCAGCGGCCTCAGGCGCTTGCCGCCATCCAGCACGGCGTAGCGCATGGCGCCGACGAGTTCTGCGGGCGCATGGTGGTCTGCATCGTCGAGCGCACCGATGCTGACCCACTGCATCAAGGCTTGCTCAACTTGGGCCAGAGACTGCGTGGACCAAAGCTGGAAATCAAACGCCAGGGTCGTTTGCGAGTTTGGGGCGGCCAGCGTCATTCAGGCGTCCAGTTCTTCAGGTGACCAGCGTCCAGAAGTTTGATCTGCTGGTCTACGGCTTCCAGCCGATCGCGACAGAACTGCAGCAATTGGGCGCCACGCTGGTAGGCGCTAAGGAGCTGGTCCAGCGGCAAATCGCCAGCTTCCATGCGCGACACCAGGCGGTCCAGCTCATCCTGTGCGGCCTCAAAGCTGCTCGCAATTGGCGTGTCTACAGGTTTGGCAGAAGCCTTGGGCATGGCAAGCAGAGGTCTTGATAAAAATCAGATTTTAGGCGTCTGGACAATCTCTCGTAACGTCGACTTGACAGTAAAAGGGATGGTTGGAATCCCGCCGGATACAATTCAGTCTCCCGAGCCGGCGACAGCCGGTTTTATTTTTTTCTGCGCACATCCTCGGATCAAGCGCTTACCTGCCCCTTCATAGGGGGAGTCTCTAGGTCAGGTCACCCATGTCTGATTTAAGTCTTCAACTGCAGCAGGCCTCAAGCCAACTACCAGTTTCAAGTTATTTTGACGAAGCGCTTTATCAGCGCGAGATGTCAGGCATTTTTGCGTCCGGCCCCCGCTACGTGGGCCACGCGCTGAGCGTACCCGAGGTGGGCGACTATCACGCACTGGCCCACGAGAACGAGGGACGGGCACTCGTACACACGCCCACGGGCATCGAACTGGTGTCCAACGTGTGCCGGCACCGGCAAGCCGTCATGCTCAAGGGCCGCGGCTCGCTGGGGCAGCAAAACCAGGGGGGCGGCAACATCGTCTGCCCTCTGCACCGCTGGACCTACAGCGCTGGCGCGCCATCACAAGCTGCCGGCACGCTGCTGGGCGCGCCGCATTTTGCGCACGATCCCTGCCTGAATCTGAACAACTACCCGCTGCAGTCCTGGAACGGCTTGCTGTTTGAAAAACAGATCGGCGGACGCGATGTGGCGGCCGACCTGGCGGGCATGGGCCCCCTGGCTGCACTCGATTTTTCAGGTCATGTACTCGACCGCGTGGAGATGCACGAGTGCAACTACAACTGGAAAACCTTCATCGAGGTCTACCTGGAGGACTACCACGTGGGGCCCTTCCATCCGGGACTGGGCCAATTCGTGACTTGCGACGACCTGCAGTGGGAACTCAAGCCCGAGTACTCGGTACAAACCGTGGGTGTGGCCAACCGACTGGGCAAGGCGGATGCCACCGGCGGCTCACCCGCCTATGAACGCTGGCAAAAGGCCCTGCTGGACTACCGGGGCGGCAAGCCACCCAAGTTCGGGGCCATCTGGCTGACCTACTACCCCCACATCATGGTGGAGTGGTACCCGCATGTGCTGACTGTGTCCACCTTGCACCCCATGGGGCCACAGAAAACCATGAACGTGGTCGAGTTCTACTACCCCGAAGAGATTGCTGCTTTCGAGCGTGAGTTCGTCGAAGCACAGCAGGCAGCCTACATGGAAACCTGTGAGGAAGACGATGACATTGCGCTGCGCATGGATGCCGGTCGGCGCGCGCTGATGCAGCGTGGGGACAACGAAGTCGGCCCCTATCAAAGCCCGATGGAAGACGGCATGCAACACTTCCACGAGTGGTACAGGGCGCGCATGACGCCACTCGGCCTGTAAGCACATCGCAGGGCACCCCCATGCAAGCTTTGTGGATGGTGCTGGCCTCGTTTTTCTTTGCCACGATGGGCGTGGGCATCAAGATCGCCTCTGGCAGTTTCAGCACGGCCGAGCTCGTTTTTTACCGCGGCCTGGTTGGCATGGTCTTCATGGGTGTGGTGATGCGTGCTCAGGGCGTACCGCTGCGCACCCCGGTGCCCATGATGCAGGCCTGGCGCAGCTTGATCGGCGTACTGTCTCTGGGCAGCTGGTTTTACGCCATTGCAGAGTTACCCCTGGCAACGGCCATGACGCTCAACTACATGAGCGGCGTCTGGATTGCCGCCTTCATCGTGGGAGGTGCTTTGCTTTATGGCAAGGCGGATCGGCAAGGCCCCTTGCTGGCTACCGTCATGGCCGGCTTTGCGGGTGTGGTGATGACGCTGCGGCCCACCATCGAGCAAAACCAGCTGTTTGCCGGCCTGATCGGTCTGCTGTCGGGCATGGCCGCGGCCTTGGCCTACATGCAGGTGATCGCCCTGGGCCGCACTGGCGAACCCGAGGCACGCACCGTTTTTTACTTCGCCAGTGGGTCGGCGCTGGCAGGTGGCATCAGCATCTTGTGGGGTGGTTTCACGCCGTGGGCGACTATCAGCTGGCAGGCGGCGGCCTGGTTGGTGCCGATCGGCGTCCTGGCGTCGCTGGGACAATGGTGCATGACACGCGCCTATAGCAAGGGCGCTACTTTGGTCGTGGCCAATATGCAGTACTCGGGCATCGTGTTTGCAGCCCTCTACAGCCTGCTGCTATTTGGCGACAAAATCGCACCGATAGGCTGGCTAGGCATCGGCACCATCGTGATCAGTGGTATCACCGCGACTGCGCTACGTACCCGTGCGATGCGTAATCTGCCCGCCGAAGAACATTGAAACAAACGGCCAACAGTGCCGGATTACCCCAAGGACCCTTGCCATGCATCACACCCTGATTTCCGTTGAGGCTCTGCAACAACTTCAAGCACAAGGTCAACGATTGATGGTGTTTGACTGCAGCTTTGAGCTGATGCAACCCGAGGCTGGGCCCCAGCAATACGAGGAAGTCCATGTCGCGGGCGCTGTGTATGCCCACCTCGACACAGTGCTCAGCGCCAAACATGCGCCCAACGCTGCATCAGGCGGTCGCCACCCCTTGCCTGCTCGCGAGACTTTTGCGGCCTGGTTGGCCAGTGTCGGCTTCAGTAACGACATGCAGGCCGTGGTGTATGACCGCCAGGGCGCCAACTACTGCGGCCGCATGTGGTGGATGTTGAAATGGCTGGGGCACGAGGCTGTTGCGGTGCTCGATGGTGGTTTGCAAGCCTGGCAAGCGGGTGGCGGTGCGCTGAGCAGCGGTCTAGAGGCCGCACTGGCGCCCAGCACCTTTGCCTTGCACCCGCCGCTGCGCCAGCTGGTGGACACCCAAACGGTAGTCAGCCAACTGGGCCGTCCCGAACAAACAGTGCTGGACGCACGGGCGCCGGCGCGCTTCAGAGGCGAAATGGAGCCCATCGACCCCGTGGCAGGGCAT
>JBJOJH010000030.1:0-13190 GCA_046046715.1 Pseudomonadota bacterium
TGGGTCATGGTCAGGGCGGCAAGGAGATGGATCACAGTCATCACAAGCATTGACTGCGCTTGAGCTTGGGCTGGTGCTGTGTCAGTGGCTTGGAGTAAGCTCTTGCACTTGATGTTGGCAATCGCACAGGAGTGAACATGAGCAACGCAGACAGCACCGGTTTTGGCAAATTCGTACCAGGTTTTGATTTTTTGCAGAGTTTGACCAAGGGCGCGGCCGGTAGCCTGCCGCAAATGCCCAATCTCGCCAACTGGGTGGCACCGTCGCTCAATGTGGAAGAGCTGGACAAGCGCATCAGCGAACTCAAAACCGTGCAGTTCTGGCTGGACCAAAATGCGACGGCACTGAAGGCGACGATCCAGGCACTCGAAGTGCAAAAGATGACCTTGGCCACGCTCAAGGGCATGAATGTGAGCATGGCAGAGGTAGCCAACGCTTTCAAGATCAAGCCCATGGAGGCCGCGCCGCAGGCGGTTGCCGAGCCGGTGGCTCAAGCTGCGAGCAAGCCCGCACCCGCCCCCGAAGCCGAGCGTGCTGAGAGTGCCGCAAGCGATCAAGCACAAGTCGGGGCTATATCCTCCCTGGTGGACCCGATTCAGCTGTGGGGGGCCCTCACCCAGCAGTTTCAGCAAATTGCGGCGACAGCTCTGAAGGAAGCTACCCAAAACTCGGCGTTCGATGCCACCAAAAACATGGCTGCTGACCTGACCAAGGAAGCCATCAAGGCGACCCAGGGGGTGGCAGCTGCGGTCAGCGCTGTCAAACCTGCTGCCGCCAAAAAGTCGCCAGCCCAAGCGCCGACGGCAAAAAAAGCCCCGGCCAAGAAAGCGCCTGCCAAAAAGGCGCCAGCCAAGAGCGCTGCACGATCACGCTGACTACCGCACCCCCTGGGTATCGCACCCCTGGGCCGGTGTGGCTTTGATTCTGCAAGGGCCCCAACATGACAATGTTTCCTTACGGCCATGCCACTCATCCGCAGTGGCAGGTGGCTGCGGGTTTGGTGCTCGCTCAATTGCGAGCGCACATGGCCAGCCCGGATTACGCCAGCGCACCCACCCTGGGCCTGCTCTACATCACCGATCACTACGCCCCATACGCCCGTGATCTGTTGGCGCTTTTGAGTGGTGAATTGCCCGAAGTCACCGACTGGTCTGGGACGGTGGGGGTGGGCATTGCTGCCAATAACGTCGAGTACCTGGATGAACCCGCGCTGGCGGTGATGCTGTGCGCTGTGCCGGCCCATCAGTACCGGGTGTTTTCCGGGGTGGCGCCCTTGAACCTTGGCTTTGAAGCCAATTGCGCGCTGGTTCATGCCGATGGCCAAACGCCCGATCTGCCTGAGTTGCTGCAGGAAATGGCGGAACGCACCGCGTCCGGCTATCTGTTTGGTGGCGTCTCTGCGAGCCGCTTTGGCTCGGTGCAATTTGCTGTGGGAGGAGACGGCAACATCAGCGGCCATGGCGCGGTCAGCGGTGTCTTTGAGGGCGGGCTCAGTGGCGTTGCATTTGATGCTGACGTGGCACTGGTCTCCCGCGTTACCCAAGGTTGCCAGCCGGTGTCGCCGACCCGGGTGATCACGGCTGCTGAGCGCAATCTGGTGCTGGAGCTGGATGGCCAGCCCGCACTGCAGACGCTGCTCGATGACCTGGGCGTCTCGCTGGACGAACCCCAAGAGGCCTTGACACAGGTCAGGGCCACTCTGGTGGGCCTGTTGCCTGCCGTCGATGATGATGCGCGTGGTCTCGCCCGGCGTGCGGGTAGTTTTGGTAGCGACGTGCTGGTACGTCACATCATCGGACTGGATCCGTTGCGCCAGGGGGTGGCGGTTTCCGATTGGGTGGAGGTCGGCACCGCCCTGGCCTTTTGTCAGCGCAATACCGCTGCTGCTAGGGCGGACCTGATGCGGGTATGCACGGAGATCCGTGAAGAACTGGAGCCCGAGGAACTGCCCGCAGTGACTGCACATGCCTTGGCCGATGTGGCCATGTTGGCCTTGCCACACCCGGCCAGGCGCATGGCAGGTGCCGTGTATGTGAGTTGCTCCGGCCGCGGTGGCGCGCACTTTGGGGGCGAAAGTGCCGAGCTTCAATTGATCCGCCGTGCCTTGGGTGATGTGCCCTTGGTGGGATTTTTTGCCGGGGGCGAAATTGCGCGTCACCATCTTTATGGCTATACCGGCGTGCTGACGGTCTTTACCACGGCTGGCGCCTCATAAACATCGCCGGCACAGCGTTGGGCGACCCGGATCCGGGCGAGGTTAGGATACGAGGCTAAAGCGACCACAAAAACGACGAAGGGGTCACGCACTTGGCTGGATTACCGGAGCAATTTATGAGCATCAAACGCAGGAACTGGATGATCCAGACGGCCTTAGCTGCGGCCGGATTTGCCGGTCTGGGGCCAGTCCTGGCCCAGGAAGACGGTGTCTACCGGTTCTCACCGGTCAACCAGTACGGCATCGAATTGACGGCCTCCTACTGGAATCCCATCATTGAGTACGTCACGCGCAAGAGCGGTGTGAAACTGAAGCTCAAGATAGGCCGCACGTCGGCAGACACCACGGCCTATGTGCTGGCCAACGAGGTTGAGTTTGTTTTTTCCAACCATTTGTTCAGTCCCGAGCGTGATCATCTGGGCTGGAAGGTGTTTGGCCGCAGGCAAACCCCACCGATACACAGCCAGATCGTGGTGTTAGCGGATTCCCCCATCAAGAAGCTGGAAGAGCTGGCACAGCAATCCGTTGGATTTCCTGGCGTGGAGGCCCTGGTCGCCTACAAGTTTTCTTATGCACAGCTGCTCAATCGCAACATCCCGGTGCAGGTGGTTTTTGGGGGCAATATGGATGGCGCCTTCGCCCAACTGGCCAGTGGCAAGGTACAGGCCGTGGGTGCCAACTCCCAACTGACTGAGGGTTGGTCCAAGCGGGAAGGCAAGCCGGTACGGGTGCTGTGGCAGTCTGATCCCTTGTACGACCTGGCCCTGATGGTGTCCAAAAATGTGCCCGACAGGGACTTGCGTGCTGTGACCCGTGCTTTCCTGGAGATGGGTAACGACCCCGAAGGCAAGAAAATCCTTGCCGGTGCTTCAGAGCTGGTCAAGCTACCCGCCAACAGTGTGTTTGTTCCCTCCACGGGTACCGAGTATCTGGCTTACCGTAACTTTTACCAAACCGCACCTGCCAGCCTGCGCTGAGCATCGATAGCTTTGTTTTTCCGCTTGATATGGGTCTGACTTGATGAACTCCCCTCGCTGGCTGTTGCCGCGCTCACTCACCGGACGGGTCTTTTTGCTTTATGCGGCCACCCTGAGCGTCTTCATCATGTCCGGCTTGGGCTTCTTTTTGCGCTACCAGTTTTTGCATCAGGTGGAGGAAACCCAGCGGGCCTCGGTCATGCTGCTTGAAGTGGTGGCCCAGGCGGTACAAGACAGCGCGGTCATCGGCGATTACGACACGGTAAGTAAAACGCTGGACAACTCGGTGCAGGGTTCTCTGTTCTTATCGGCCGCCTTCATCGATTCGTCCGGAGGTAAGGTGCAAGCCACCACCCGTGAGCAGGTAAAAGGTCAGGCCCCGGGTTGGCTGGTGAGTTGGATTGAGGGGCACTTGATTGATGTGAGTCGCCCTGTGTCGGTCGGTGGCAAAGACTACGGTGTGTTACGTCTGGTCTTCAATGCCCCCTACGTCGCTTACGACCTGTGGTCACTCACGATGTCGGTCCTGCTGGCGGGTGCCCTGAGTCTGGTGGGCGGCTTGTTGCTGATCCGTGCCAAGCTGGCGCGATGGTTGGGTGGTCTGGATCGCTTGAGTGCGCTGGACCAGGCCTTGTCGAGCGGCTCGCTGGACGTGAGCGCTTTGCGGGTGGATGGTGCTCCCGAGGAAATCCAGCGCATTGTGGACATGCTCTCACGCACTGTGGTGCTAGTGCGTGAGCGTGAGAGCAGCCGGCGCCAACTCAACAATCAGAAGTTTGCGCTGGACCAGCACGCCATCGTCACCATCACGGATGCAGATGGCCGCATCACCTACGCCAATGATCGGTTTTGTGCGATCAGCGGCTACTCCCGCGAGGAGTTGATGGGGCAGGACCACCGCGTCGTCAACTCAAGTTTTCATCCGCGTGCCTTTTTCGAGGGCCTTTGGAACACCATCACCGAGGGTCGTGCCTGGAATGGTGAAATCTGCAATCGCAAGAAGACGGGCGAGCTGTACTGGGTGAACGCCACCATCGTGCCCATGCTCGGTGAGTCCGGCCGGCCCGAGCAATTCATTGCCATACGCACCGACATCACTCAAAGCAAGGAAATTGAAGATTCCCTCAACGCTGCCAAGGCGGCAGCCGAGCAGGCCAGTCGGGCCAAGAGCCAATTCCTGGCCAATATGAGCCATGAAATTCGCACGCCCCTGAATGCGATTCTGGGGATGCTGACCCTGCTGCAAAACACCGAGCTGTCTTTGCGCCAGCTGGACTACACCACCAAGACAGAGGGCGCGGCCCGGTCTCTGCTGGCGCTGTTGAATGACATTCTTGACTTCTCCAAAGTCGAGGCGGGAATGATGTCGCTGGACCCGCGTCCCTTCCGTATCGATCAGTTGGTGCACGATCTGTCGGTCATCCTGAACGCCAATTTGGGAACCAAGAATCTGGAGCTGGCCTTTGATGTGGATCCGCAGTTACCCAGGGGGCTGGTGGGAGACGATCTGCGTCTGAAGCAGGTTCTGATCAATCTGGGTGGCAATGCCATCAAGTTCACCAACGAAGGCCGGGTGGTGGTGCGCATCCGCATGGTGGAGCGCACTGCGCAGGATGTGTTGCTGGAATTTGTAGTGCAGGACACCGGCATCGGCATTGCGCCAGAAAACCAGAAGCACATCTTCAATGGCTTTTCGCAGGCCGAGTCCTCCACCACACGCCGCTTTGGTGGTACCGGCCTGGGCCTGGCGATTTCGCAGCGCCTGGTGGTGTTGATGGGGGGTGACTTGCAGCTGCGCAGTGCGCCGGGTCAGGGCAGTGCTTTTGGTTTCAGGGCCCGGTTTGCGGTGGCCAAGACCCTGGCGGAGGTCTCCGTGTCGGGTTTCATGGGCTTGAATAAGCCGGACAAACCTAAACCCAAACGCCTGGCCGGCCTGAATCTCCTGCTGGTGGAGGACAACCCCATCAACCAGCAGGTGGCACGGGAGCTGCTGGCCAACGAGGGGGCTCAGGTGTCGCTTGCCGACAACGGGCAGCTCGGTGTCGACGCGGTGGCCTCGGCCCCAGTGCCCTTTGATGTGGTGCTGATGGATGTGCAGATGCCTGTCATGGACGGCTACGCGGCCACTGCCAAAATCCGCAATGAGTTGGGCCTGCGTGACTTGCCCATCATCGCGATGACGGCCAATGCCATGTCGTCTGACCGCGATGCCTGTCTTGAGGCCGGCATGAACGACCACGTCGGCAAGCCATTTGACTTGTCCGATCTGGTGGCAACCTTGTTGCGGCACAGCGGCCGGGCCCAGGCTTCGACGCCTAGAGCCACCCCAGCGCCTGATCCGGCCGGTATTTCGGCGCAGATCCTGCTCGAGGCGGCACAGCGCAGCATCGACCTGCAATCCGCTTTGGCCCGTCTGGGAGGTAATACCGGGGTGTATCTGCGCCTGATGGAGGCGTTTCTGAAAGATTTACCGGATTTGCCCGACAGGCTTTCCGGCCTGCTCGCTGCGGGGCAGGGGGCGGATGCCGCCCGCTTAATGCACACCTTCAAGGGTTTGGCGGCCACCTTGGGCGCGACGCAGCTCAAGAACTTTGCCGCGGGTGCCGAGCAGCGGGTGCGCACCGCAGAGGTCGGGCCTCAGGCTGCTGCGCTGATTACTGGCTTGCGCATCGCGGTCGATGCCACGGTCAAAAACATGAATCTGATCGCCCAGCATTTAAGAGCCAGCCAGAACAGTGTCGAGGACTGAACGCCGCTGGTCATGCGCCGGTCCTGGCTGGGCTGGTGCTCAGGCTTAGGCGATGCCGCGTGCGCGATCGGTCTTGAACTGCAGCCTGAAGGCGCCAAAGGCCCCTGTATCCAGCGATTCGCGCACTTCCCGCATCAGATTCAGGTAGTAATGCAGGTTGTGGATGGTGGTGAGCATGGGGCCTAACATTTCGCCACAGCGGTCCAGGTGGTGCAAGTAGGCCCTTGAGAACCCGTCGCGCCCGCCCTGTTCCCATGAGATGCCCGAGGCACCCGCGCAGGCATGGCAGGTGCAACTCGGGTCCAGTGGCTGAGGGTCGGTCTTGTGGCGGGCATTGCGGATTTTGAGGTCGCCGTGGCGGGTAAATACGGTGCCGTTACGGGCGTTGCGGGTCGGCATCACGCAGTCGAACATGTCCACTCCGTCGGCCACGCCTTGCACCAGATCTTCGGGTGTGCCCACGCCCATCAGGTAGCGTGGCTTGTTGGCCGGCAGGCGGTGTGGCGTGTGGGCCATGATGCGCAGCATCTCTTCCTTGGGCTCGCCCACGCTGACGCCGCCAATGGCGTAGCCAGGAAAGTCCATCTCCACCAGATGATCGAGCGACTCCTGGCGCAGGTTTTCAAACATGCCACCTTGCACGATGCCGAACAGGGCATTGGGGTTTTCCAGGCGCGCAAACTCGGTCTTGCAGCGCTGTGCCCAGCGCCGGCTGAGTTCCATGGACGAACGGGCTTCACGCTCGGTGGTGATATGGCCCTTGGTGTCGTAAGGGGTGCACTCGTCGAACTGCATCACGATGTCGGAGTTCAGCGTGGTCTGGATCTGCATGCTGATCTCGGGTGTGAGAAACAGCTTGTCGCCATTGACTGGCGAGGCGAACTTCACGCCTTCCTCGCTGATTTTGCGCATCTCGCCCAGGCTCCAGACCTGAAAACCACCCGAGTCGGTCAGGATGGGCTTGTTCCACTTCTCGAAAGCATGCAGCCCACCGAAGCTTTTCATGATGTCCAGCCCAGGGCGCATCCATAAATGAAAGGTGTTGCCCAGAATGATCTGGGCACCCATTTCCTCCAGGCTGCGCGGCATGACGCCCTTGACCGTGCCGTAGGTACCCACCGGCATGAAGATGGGCGTTTGCACCACACCGTGGTTAAGCGTGAGCTTGCCACGGCGTGCGTGCGTGTCCGGATCGGTAGCCAAAAGGTCGAAGGTCAGCATGATGGGGTAGGAGCTAGGGATCCGGGCTGGTGGGCGAGCGCCGATTCTAGGTGCTGGCCTTGCCGGTCCAGGGTGTTGCGCCCTCGTCCTTGTTGGCGTCGCCAAAACACCTCGCCACCAGGCCACGCAGCCATTGATGCCCTGGGTCTTTGTGTAGCCGGGCATGCCAGAACTGGTGGATGGCACTGCTGTCCACCGCCAGCGGCAGGGCCCGGGTGCACAGGCCAAACGGCTCGACCACCCGCTTGGCGAAGCGTTCTGGCACCGTGGCAATGAGATCTGAGTGGCTCAGCACATCGCCCAGCGCGACGTAGTGCGGCACCGTCAGGCGCACTTGACGTTGCAAACCCTGCCTTTCCAAGGCCGCATCGACCCGGCCATGCCCAGTGCCGGCCGCAATGATGCGCACATGCTGGGCCTGGGCAAACGCCTGAAGGCTGATGGCCGGTGAGGTGGCCAGGGGATGCCCCTGTCGCATCAGGCAGACGTAGGCTTGGTGAAACAGTGCCTGTTGAAAAAAGCCGGCCTGCAACTGCGGTAACAAACCCAGTGCCAGGTCTACCCTTCCCGAGGCCATGTCGTCCTTCAGGCTGGCCTGGGTGACGCTGACCACTTGTAGCGTTACCCCCGGAGCGGCTGCAGCCAGGGCGTCTACCAGCACCGGCAGAAAGTACATCTCGCCTACATCGGTCATGGCCAGGGTGAAGCTGCGCAGGCTCGTGGCGGGGTCAAACGAGGCCCGCACATTGAGTGCCTCCTGCAAGCCGTCCAGCGCGGTGGCCACCGGTTCGGCCAGCTGCAGGGCGTAGGGTGTGGGTTCCATGCCGGCTTGTGTGCGCAAAAACAGCTCGTCATCCAGACTGGTGCGCAGCCGGCCAAGGGCGCTACTCACAGCGGGTTGACTCATGCCCAAGGTCTGGGCCACGGCCGAGACCCGCTTTTCGCGCAACAGGTGATGAAAGACCAGCAGCAGGTTCAGGTCCAGACGTGACAGCTTCATCGGGGTATCGTCAATGAGTATTTGAAATACGAATATTGATTATCTTTTAATTTCGATTTACTGAATTTATCTCCTGCGAGATGATCGCGGCCAGACACTTTGAGGAGATGCCATGAGCGAACAACCCATCCATTGGGAAACGGGCGGCACCAGTCGTATTCCATTTGCGGTCTACACCGGTGAAGATAGTCATAAGAAAGAGCTGGAACGCCTTTTTTACAAAAACCATTGGAACTACGTGGGCCTGGAGGCTGAGGTCCCTAACCCCGGTGACTTCAAGCGCACCGTGGTGGGCGAGCGCTCGGTGGTCATGACCCGCAGCCAGGATGGGCAGATCCACGTGGTGGAAAACGTTTGCGCACACCGTGGCATGGCGTTTTGCCGCGAGCGCCATGGCAACAAGAAGGAACTGGTGTGTCCCTACCATCAATGGAGCTATGCGCTCGACGGCAAGCTGCAAGGCGTTCCATTTCGCCGTGGGGTACGACAGGACGGCAAGGTCAACGGTGGCATGCCTGCCGACTTTGACCCCAAGGACCATGGCTTGACATCTTTGAAGGTGGCCACCCGTGGTGGTGTGGTGTTCGCCTCGTTTGACCACAACCTGGAGTCGCTCGAAGACTTCATGGGGCCAACCATCCTGAAATACTTTGACCGCCTGTTCAATGGCCGCAAGCTGGTGGTTCTGGGCTACAACCGACAGCGGATTCCGGGCAACTGGAAGCTGATGCAAGAAAACATCAAGGACCCGTACCACCCCGGCTTGCTACACACCTGGTTTGTGACCTTTGGCCTTTGGCGTGCCGACAACAAGAGCGAGCTGCGCATGGACGAACATCACCGTCATGCGGCCATGATCTCGACCCGGGGCAGCGCAGGCCAGGCCACAGGCGCAGCGTCACAGGTCACGCAAGTGAGCAGCTTCAAGGAAAGCATGCAACTCAACGACCCGAGTTTTCTGGACATCGTGCCCGAGGCGTGGTGGGAAGGTCCTACGGCCGTGATGATGACGCTGTTTCCCAGCGTGATTTTTCAGCAGCAGGTCAACAGCGTGTCCACACGCCATATCCAGCCTGACGGCCATGGCGCGTTTGACTTTGTCTGGACGCACTTCGGCTTTGAGGACGACACGCCAGAGATGCACGAGCGCCGCCTGCGCCAGGCCAACCTGTTCGGTCCAGCCGGTTTTGTGAGCGCCGATGATGGTGAGGTGATCGAGTTTTCGCAGCAGGCCTTTGAGACCAAGCCCGAGCATCGAACCTTGGCCGAGTTAGGGGGACGCGAGGTGGGTGAGACTGATCACATGGTGACCGAAACGCTCATACGGGGCATGTATGAATACTGGCGCAAAGTGATGGAGGCTTGATGATGGTTGATATGCAAACCTGGTTCGGCATCCAGCAGCTTTATGCCGAATACGCCAGCGCCGTGGACAGCGGCCACTGGGACTTGTGGCCCGAGTTCTTCACAGAGCAGTGCGTCTACAAATTGCAGCCGCGTGAAAACCACGAGCGCGGCTTTCCGCTGTGCACCTTGTTGTTCACCAGCAAGGGCATGCTCAAGGACCGTGTCTATGGCATTCGGGAAACGCTGTACCACGACCCCTACTACCAGCGGCATGTGGTGGGCGCGCCCATGGTGCGTAAGGTCGAAGATGGCCGCATCCACAGCGAGGCCAACTACGCGGTGTTCCGCACCAAATTTGACAAGGAAAGCACGGTGTTCAACGTGGGTCGCTATATCGACACCATCGTGCAGACCCCAGAAGGCTTCAAGTTCGCCGAGCGCCTGTGTGTGTACGACAGCGAAATGATCCCCAACTCCATCATTTACCCGATTTGAATATGACGAACTGGACCGACGTGGCCGCCGAGGCCGACCTGTTTGAAGGCGCGGGCATCCCCGTGACACCCGAAGGGCAAGACATTGCCCTGTTCAGTGTGGACGGAGAAGTCTTCGCCATCAACAACCTGTGTAACCACGGCAACGCCAAGCTATGCGAAGGCTTTGTGGAAGGCCATAACGTGGAGTGCCCCTTCCACCAGGCGCAGTTCAGCTTGCGTGATGGCTCGGTCAGCTGCGGCCCAGCCACCGAGCCGGCTAAGACCTGGCCCGTCAAGATCGAAGGCGGACGTGTCTATCTCGATCTGGCCCCTTGACCCCTGAATGACGATGGACAGACCCACATGAGTTTTCAAATCTCAGTGGAGCCCAGTGGACTCCACTTTCTCGCTGACGATACCGAAACCCTGTTGGCCGCTGGCATCCGCCAAGGCATAGGTCTGCCCTACGGCTGCAAGGATGGCGCCTGCGGCTCGTGCAAGTGCAAAAAACTCTCGGGCACTGTGGTGCACGGTGCGCATCAGGCCAAGGCACTGAGCGATGAAGAGGAAGCTCAGGGCCTGGTGCTGACTTGCTGCGCCACGGCCCAAAGTGATGTGGTGCTGGAGTCCCGCCAGGTCACCGCAGGTGGCCTGCCGGTGAAGAAGATGCCGGCGCGGGTGGTCAGCCTGGAGAGGAAATCGCACGACGTCATCATCCTGAAACTGCAACTGCCTGCCAACGAAGTGATGAAGTTTCATGCCGGGCAGTACATCGAGTTTTTGTTGCGTGATGGCTCGCGTCGCAGCTACAGCATGGCCAATGCGCCGCACACCCTCGAGGTGGTTCCCCCAACGGTGGAACTGCACATCCGCCACATGCCTGGCGGCAAGTTCACCGACGTGGTGTTTTCCACCATGAAGGAAAAAGACGTCTTGCGGGTCGAAGGCCCCTATGGCAGTTTTTTCCTCCGGGAGGAATCCGACAAACCTCTGGTGCTGCTGGCCTCGGGTACCGGTTTTGCACCCATCAAGGCCCTGATTGAGCACATGCAACACCGCGGCATCGTCCGCCCGGCCACGCTGTATTGGGGCGGCCGTCGCCCGGCAGACCTTTATCTGGCGGATTGGGTGGATGCGCGATTGGCTGAAATGCCCCACCTGCGCTATGTGCCCGTGGTCTCGAACCCAGAAGCTGAAGACCAATGGACTGGCCGCACAGGCTTTGTGCACCAGGCCGTGCTGCAAGACTTCCCTGATCTGTCGGGCCATCAGGTTTATGCCTGTGGCGCCCCCGTCGTGGTGGACTCTGCCCGGCGTGACTACGTGGCGCAAGGCGGCTTGCCTGTCGATGAGTTCTATGCCGACTCATTCACGACCTCTGCCGACTAACTGATGACGCCAGGCCGTGGTACTCCCCTTTTTTGCCACACCTACGGACCGGATTGCCCTGGCCCGGCAACGCTACTTTGAAGAGGGAATCCTGCCGACTGGCGTGGTGAGTGACGCCGTTTTCCAGTCGTGGATGCGTTGTTATCGATCAAGCCGGCAGCCCGGCGACAAAGTGGAGTTTCAGCCGGTTTCTGTCAGTCGCAGTCACTTGGCATTACAGAAAAACCGTGAGCTTCTGGAGGCCTGGCTTGGGGAGCTACCCGAGATAGGCAACGCCCTGGGTGCAGCCAACTGTTCGGCCATACTGACGGATGCCTCGGGCGTTCTGATAGGCGTCTCGCCGACACAACCGACAGAGCAGCGCATCATCCCGGTTGCGCATCGTGTCGGCGTCAACCTGTCTGAGGAGTATGTTGGAACGACGGCGCCAGGGATTGTCGCCCGAACAGGCAAGGCCGCTTGCGTGCTGGGTGGCGAGCATTACTACGATGGTGTGAGCTCGATGTTTTGCACCGCGGCACCGATACGCGATGTTCATGGCAAGCTGGCCGGCATCCTGGACTTTTCCAGCGAGACCAAGCCGTTTCACTTTGACCCCGCAGCAGTGGTCGGCTTTTATGCCGCGTCGATCGAGAACCGTTTGCTGGTGCGTCAGTCCCGAGGACATCTGATCGTCAAATTTCAGTTCACGCCTGCCATCATTGACTCGCCCATGGTCGGCATGGTGGGCTTTGACGAATCTGGTCGCCTTCTTTGGCTCAACACGGTCGCCAGTGGCCTTCTAGGGATAGCCATTTCGCCCGAGGGCCGTTCGATGTATGACATTGAGGCGGTGTTCCACGCCACCTATGCTCAATTTGCATCACTGAATGGACGGGGTTGTGTGCCGTGGCGTTTGAGCGGGGGCTTGCAAGTGCACCTGAAGTGTGAATTGCACAAGGCTCGCGCGCCCTTGGTCGCTAGTGCCCCGCCCCTCGAGAAGGCGCCCGAATTGCGGGTTGTGCCCAGTGCCCCCCTGGCAGCCAAGCAACCAGGCAACGTCCCGTTCGTGGCTGACTTTCACCATGGCGATTACCTCCCACCCAACAGCCTCAAAGAGGCAGACGCCGATTTGATCCGGAAGTACCTGGGCGAATGCAAAGGCAACATCTCCTGCGTGGCCCGCAAGCTCAAGGTGTCCCGCGGTCTGATCTATCGACGATTGCAGGAGCTCTGCATCGACGCCGAAAGCTACAAAAGGAAGTAGCAAGGGGCAGGCGTTGGCCTGTCTGCCCTGGTGTTGTTCTATTCCGGAACAAAAAATGCTAGGGAATTCCCGAGGTATGGGCGATGTCAACGGTTTTCTACAGTGACAGCTGTGGTGCATTGCATCCACGCGATGTCCGCGTGTGACAGCTACCGCAACTGCCATTCAACGAGGAATACCAGACATGAATCATCATCTTGACACCCACGTGGAGCCCCAGGACGGGCTTCTGGAGCATTTGGAGCGTGCTTTGATTGCCGGCCGGCTGAATCGGCGCTCCTTCATGCGGGCCGCAGCGGCGACCGGGTTTGGCGCCATGGGCCTGAGCGCATTGGCCGATGAGCTGGACGCTGTGCGTGCCAACCAACAGGCGCGCACCGCCAAGCTGCAAGGTGCGTATGACTACGTTGTGGTGGGCACCGGCTCGGCGGCCTGCGCCCTGGTCGGGCGATTGGCGACTCGAACGGACGCCTCCATCCTGATGATTGAGGCGGGCGATTGGGATACGGCACCTTCGGTGATGGACCCGAGTGTCTGGTTCACCAACCTGGGCTCTGAGCGGGATTGGAA
>JBJOJH010000031.1:0-6727 GCA_046046715.1 Pseudomonadota bacterium
AGGCGTTTGACCAGGCCCACGCCTTTTACGAGACCTACGGCGGCATCACCATCGTCGTGGCGCGTTTTATGCCTTTTATCCGCACTTTTGCACCTTTTGTGGCCGGCGTTGCTGCCATGAACCGCGCCAAGTTCACACTCTTCAATGTGGGCGGCGCGGTGCTCTGGGTGATGGGCATATGCACGGCGGGCTATTTTTTGGGCAGCGTGCCCTGGGTCAAGGTCAACCTCGACAAGATCATCTGGGCCATGATTCTGGTCCCTGGCCTGATCGTGATTTACGGTGCCTGGAGGGCACGCCGGCAGGCCAGTTCGCAGCTGCCCGGAGCTTGATTCGCAGGCTGCGGCCTCATCGTTACCCACACTCAGGCGTACCCATTTGAATCCTGCAAGGTGCCAGCTTGGGTCAACGTCAAGCGGATTTATCTCATGCTGCGTGAGTAATGCGGGCTGCAGTCCCTTTATTTGCGAATACGCAAGCCACTAGCCTCTCTTTTGGCGCATAGTCGGGTCAGAGTGACAGTACGCAAATGAATCCATTTCTGCTGGTGGGTTGTTGGCGACCTTCATAAGTCTGTTCACCCAAGCAAAGAACGGAGTAGAGGACGGCTTGCCGAGGGGGCCTCTGCATATCATGGAATCAATACCAGCCACAGATGGCGCTGGCGATAGGCTGCATGCCAGCTTCAGCCAGTTGTTTGAGCGTAGCCCGATGCCGATGTGGGTCTACGATCTATCGACCCTGGATCTGGTCGCGGGCAACCTGGCAACGCTAGCCTGCTACGGCTACAGCCACGCTGACTTTTTGAAGCTCAAACTCACCGATCTCTTTGCGCCTACGGACTGGCCCAGACTGATGGCCTTTTTGCAGTTGCCAGCTGATCAGCGGGCAGCCCATCGACTGACACAGCATCGGCATCGAGATGGGCATGCGATCGACGTGGAGGTGGATACCGAGGACATTGAACTTGATGGCATGCACGCACGCATGGTGATGGTGCGCGTAATGACGCAGCAGCGGCTTGCCGAGCGGGACCAACTCCAGCTCGCCCAGCGGCTCACCTTCACCCTGGAGAGCATCAGTGACGGTTTTTTCCTGCTCGACGCCCAGCGCTGTTTCTCATACATCAACCGCAGTGCCGAAACTATCTGGCGCATCAATCGGTATGTGCTGCTGGGCTGCAATATCTGGGAACGGTTTCCTGGCCTGGTAGGTTCCCGTTTTTACGAGGAGTATGAGTGTGTGTTTGAAAAGGGGGGCAGTGCCACCTTCGAGGCCTATTACGAGCCGCTAGACCAGTGGTGCGAGGTGCAGGCCTTCGCAGCTGACGGGGGTGTGAATGTGTTTTTTCGGGACATCACTCAACGACGTGCCACGCAACTCACACTGGCGCGTGAGCGAGAAACGCTGGCAGCCGTGGTGAGTGCCACTGCCGATGCCATCGTCGGCATCGATGCGGCAGGGCAGGTGATCATGTTCAACCCCAGTGCCGAGCGGGTATTTGGTCGCAGTCGCGAGAGTTTGCAATCGGTGGGCATAAGCGCCTTGTTGCCCGAGCAATTCCGTGAGACCCACGAGACCCATGTGGCTGACTTTGCGGCCCAGAACCCAACAAATGCCTCGATACAAGCCCCCCGCATGATGGGCCTGGGTGGGGTCAAGGGCTTGCGGGCGGATGGTCAGGTGCTGGATCTGGAGGGGAGCATCAGCTCGGTGGATGTCGGACAGCACAAAATCCTGATCGCCAGTCTGCGTGATGTGACCGAGCGCAACCGTGCGGAGGCTGAGCGCCAGCGCATCCGCACACAGCTCAGCGCCCTGACGCACAAGCTTATGACGCAGGAGAAAAACCTGGTCAAGAGCCTCGCCCAGACCTTGCACGATCAATTGGGCCAGACCCTGGCTGCCATACGCATGGCGCACGAAACACTGCTGGTTCTGCAGGGAAAGGAGCGTTCGCCGGAGCTGCAAAAGATGGACCAACATCTGGGCTTCCTGATACAGCAGGCCGTGCAGCAGGTCAGGCAAGCACTGGTGGAGCTGCATCCACCCTTGCTGGATGAGCAGGGACTCGCAGCCGCACTGGACAACGAGCTCCGCAACCGGGCGCTGACGCGGCAGGATGTGCGTATCGTTCTGCACGCGACGCCAGCCATTGCGAAGGTGCGATGGCCGGCCGAGGTTGAGTATGCCGCTTTCATGGTGGCGCGCGAGGCGGTCGAAAATGCCTTGCGCCACGCCCAGCCCACCACGTTGACGGTCCAGTTGACGGGCCGCGCTCACAAGCTCAAGCTGGAGGTTCTGGATGATGGAAAAGGCTTGCCGAAAGGCGCTGTTCCTTTTCGGCCCGGCCACTTGGGCATGACGGGTATGAACGAACGGGCTCGAGGCATAGGCGCCAGTCTGGAGGTCGCACCTCAACAGGCAGGCGGCACGCGGGTGCAGCTGGCGTGGAGAAGACTGTCATGAGCACGGTCTATCTGGTTGATGACCACACCATCATGCGCGCCGGCCTGGCGTCCCTGTTGCAAGCCTGGGGGCATCAGGTGGTGGGAGAGTCTGACGACCCGACCAGTGCGCTGGCACAGGTGCAGCGTCTGCGGCCCGAGGTGCTGTTGCTGGACTTGAACCTGGGCAATCGTTCAGGGTTTGAGCTGCTGGGTGAGCTGCAGCGCCGCCGTTTACCTACCCGTTGTGTGGTGCTGACCATGTCGGCGCAGCCGCGCCATGTGGCCGAAGCCCTGCGCATGGGGGCCCTGGGCTATGTGCTCAAGGGCTCTGCGGGTGAAGACCTGGCAGCGGCCATCGAGGCTGCGGTGGCCGGCCGCCGTCACATGGGCGCAGAGGTGGCCGATTTGGCCGTGCAATCGTTTACACAGGAAGGTGACGACCCGCTGGCTTCCTTGTCGCCGCGCGAAAGACAGATCATTGCCATGGTGGTGAAGGGCAGCTCCAGCACCGAAATCGGCTTGGAATTGCACCTTTCGCCCAAGACGGTGGCCACCTACCGCAGCCGCTTGATGGCCAAGCTGGGGGTGGGGGATGTGCCGGCACTGGTGCGCTTTGCCATCCGTTCGGGCCTGGTGGACTCAGCTGAGTAGGGGGTGATGAACACACGGGGTGTTCTCAAACTGAGCTGTTGATGAAATCCGTCAAATTGAATCAAGAACTCCCTACAGACGCTGGGGCGGTGCGAATCTACAGTTGTTGTGCGAGATCAGTGTTTGTGCCCACCGGGCACCGGGTCTGGCAAGAGAGGAACCCACATGATGAACACCCCTACACCAAATACTTCCATCATTACTACTCCCGGCACGGGCACTTCCCGCTGGGCATCCATTCCAACGACCTTTCCCTCGGTGCGCAAACCCTCGCCGGAAGAGGCCTGGTCCAGTGCACAGGAGGTGATCGACCTGTTGCATTACGACGGTCGGCTTGACGGTAATACAGAGGACCGCCGCTTTCGTCGTCGTCGTGTCAAGGCGGGGCAGTCGGCTTACCGCATGGGTCAAGCCTTTGACGGTCTGTATGTGCTGCGCCTGGGCTCCATCAAGTCCACTGTGACCCACGATGATGGCAATGAGCACGTGCTGTCCTTTTCCATGAAGGGTGACTTGCTGGGTTTTGACGGTGTTTGCCGTAATCAATATGCCAGTGAAGCTGTGGCCCTGACGGATTGCGATCTGATTCGCATGCCTGCCAACGAGATGTTCACGCCCGGTCGCAGCAGCAATGACATTGAGCGCATGGCGTATTGGGCCATCAGCCGTGAAATCGTGAAGGAACAGGCGGCTTACGCATCTTCCCACGCTGCCAAGTCCGAAGCCCGGGTAGCCCGCTTCATACGCCTGCAGTCGGAGCGCTTTGCCGCCATGGGCTACTCGCCACGTGCCTTCACCCTGCCCATGACCCGGCGCGACATTGGCAGCTATTTGAGCGTGACTTTGGAGACCGTGAGCCGGGCTCTGTCTGCCCTACACCAGATGGGCATCATTGAAGTGGCTAAACGCGATATCACCATTTTGTCGCCGCAAGCCCTGCGTGATTTTGAAGGGTGAGCACCCTAAAGGTGCACAATCGGTGCAAAGCCGCAAAGACGGCTCATAAAATTGATCCAAAGCACCGCGATACGACGGTTCAACAGGGAAAAAATAATGTTGTTTTTTTTGAGTCGACCTATGTCAAAAGGTACGACCCAGGCTAAATTTTTAGCCAGCCAGCCAGCCAGCCAGCCAGCCAGCCATGTGCTCTGAGTCTTCCTCTCAAGCGTTTGCAAGGATGAACCCAGCATGGCCTACCTGATCAATCCGCTGGGCCAGGACGAAATGCGACGTCTGGCCCAAAGGCGACTCTTGCGCAGTGGTATTGCCACCGCGGCCCCCGATTTGCCTGCCGAAACTCGTGATTACCTGGAAGATTTGACTCTGAGGCTTTTGGAGCTGGAGCTCCAGAATGAGCACCATGAGCACAGCCGCTTGCAGCTGGATCAAACGGTCAACCAGTACCGTGAGCAATATGACTTTGCACCCGTCCCCATGGTCAGCCTCAACGCTCACGGCATCATCAACAGAATCAATTTCGCCGCGGCGCGTTGCCTGGGTTTGGAGC
Organism: Pseudomonadota bacterium; assembly: GCA_046046715.1. Classification (GTDB taxonomy): domain Bacteria; phylum Pseudomonadota; class Gammaproteobacteria; order Burkholderiales; family Burkholderiaceae_C; genus JBEEJZ01. The sequence goes on from JBJOJH010000031.1 coordinate 4,609, forward strand.
GGGTGCGCCTCCTGGGGCAGGACTTTGGTACTTTTCTGGCGGCAGAAGATCTGAGCCGTTTTCGCTCTGTATTGGAGGTGGCGGCACTTGCTCAAGATGTGCAGCGCTTTGAAATCAGTCTTGAGCGGGCGGGCATGTCGCCCAGTCACTGGCTCGCTACCTTGTCGGTGAACGCAGACGGCAGCGCCATATCTCTGGTGTTGGTGGACATCACCGAATACCGTTCGGCTCAAGAAAGTGGCAACCGCCTTGGGGATGGCTGGGCGGACGTCGTTGAAGCATTAGGCATGGGTACCTGGGACTGGAATGTAGCCACAGGCGAGTTCAGCCACTCGGCACGTTTTGGCATTTTGTTTGGCTCTCAAAATGAGGACGCCAATTTGACCTTGGACCAGGTGTGCGATTTGATTCACCCTGATGACTGGCCTTTGGTGCTGCTGCAGATACAGAACCACTTACAGGGGCGGTTGGCACCGGTGGTTCAGACCTATCGCGTGAGCAGTCAGACGGGGGCCTGGCACAAGGTCATGGCACGTGGCGCAGTCACACAGCGTGCTTCGGACGGCCGTGCCCTGCGCATGATGGGCACCTTGGCTGCCGTCGACGAAAACTGAGCCTATCTGCACCCAGGCTTGCGCAGTCGCAAGGGCCGTCGGGGCTTTAGCCCCGACGCTACAGCTCTAGGAGATTGCACATGGCCCAACGTCCCCCTCATTTGTTGTCCAGCCTAGGCGCAGCCCCGGGTCATCTGAACAGCCACCCGCCCCGGGCTCTGCCTGCCTTGTTTGAAACCCCGATAGATGAGGTGGAGCCCGAGGCCATCGTGCACCGGCCCGACGGGTATTACTGGTGCGCACTGGATGGTCATCAGGAGTTCGGGCCCTTTGATACTTTTGACGCTGCCCAAGTAGATCGCGATGCCAGCAGCGTTGAGGCGGTGGCACCCGACACCAACCTGCACGAGGTGGAAGAGAGTCTGGGTATCGCCGATTGGCTGGATCCCGAGACGGGCGAACCGGCCGAAGGCCAGTCCCCACCGCACCTGGCCGAGGAGTAAATGAGCGACGGGAAAGGCGCTGGTGGTGGCGCTGGTGATGGCGCTGGTCCAGGCGCTGCCGCTTCAGCGCCGCGCAAGCCGTTCAATCTTTGGTGGTTGGCCGTGGCAGGCCTGTTGCTGGCTTGGCTGTACCAGTACGCTGGGCAGTTGCAGACGGTGCAGATATTGCCCTACAGCGACTTTCTGCGCGAGCTCGAAAGCCGCAATGTGCAGGAGCTGTCGGTTTACCCGGATCACATCGAGGGTGTGCTGGGTCAGGCAACGTCCCAGACCCCAAAACGGTTCATGACTAATCTTGTCGAGCCCGGTCTGGCGGGTGAGCTGTCCCGCTACGGCGTGCGTTTCAGTGGCGTGGTGCAAAGCGGTTTCTGGCGCGATGTGATGTCCTGGGTGGTGCCCACGCTCATCTTCATGGGTATCTGGGCGTTTGTGATTCGCCGCATGGGCGAGCGCAGCGGGCTGGGAGGCGGGCTGTTATCGATCGGCAAGAGCAAGGCCAGGGTCTTTCTGGAGAGCGATACACAGGTGACTTTTGACGATGTGGCTGGCGTCGATGAAGCCAAGGAGGAGCTGCACGAGATCGTCGATTTCCTGAAAGATCCCACCGCCTATGGCCGCCTGGGGGCGCGCATTCCCAAGGGTATTTTGCTGGTGGGTCCACCGGGTACCGGCAAGACACTGCTGGCACGTGCTGTGGCTGGCCAGGCCGGCGTACCATTTTTTTCAATCAATGGATCCGAGTTTGTGGAGATGTTTGTGGGGGTGGGCGCGGCGCGGGTAAGGGACTTGTTCGAGCAGGCCCGGGCCCAGGCACCGGCCATCATCTTCATCGACGAAATCGATGCCCTGGGCCGGGCGCGCGGGGCCTATGGTTTTGGCGGGCACGATGAGAAAGAGCAAACCCTGAACCAGTTGCTGGCCGAGCTCGATGGTTTTGATACCAGCAGTGGCCTGGTGCTTTTGGCGGCAACCAATCGCCCTGAAATACTGGACCCGGCCTTGCTGCGGGCCGGCCGCTTTGACCGGCAGGTGCTGGTGGACCGCCCCGACCGACGGGGGCGG
>JBJOJH010000032.1:0-3405 GCA_046046715.1 Pseudomonadota bacterium
GCGAGCACATCGCCCGCCCCCAGCGTGGCGGCAAAACTGAACACGCTGATGGACAGCACCATGCCCACCGCCCAGGTGCGGGCCAAGCCCAGCCGGTTGACGAGTTGGAGCCACAAGGCCAGGGTCAGGGCCGCACAGGCAAAGTAAGTGCCCAAAAAAACCGGCTCCATCGTGGCTGATGCCTGCAACCGGTCTTGCACAAAAAACAGCATCAGGGTGGCAGGCACCGCCGTGGCAATGCCGTTGAGCACAAACACCGTGAGCAGGCGCCTGAAAGCTGGCCGTTGCAGTGGCAGCCACACGCTGATATCGGCCTGAGCGCCTGACGATGCTGCTGAGTTTGCGCCCTCATCTTGGTGGCGCATTTGGTCCTGTGGCCTGGGCGACCGTGTCCATGCCAGCCAGCCCAAGGCCAAAGCGGCCGCAAACAGCGCCACCGTGCCGGGCATGCCCAGCAGCGTGGGGCTGACGGCCGCAATCAGTACGCCGGCCAGGCCCCAGCCTTCGCGCCAGGCCACGATGCGACTTCGCTGAGCCTCATTGCCGCCGAGCCGGGCCCCCCAGGATTGATGCGCCACACTCAAAAAGCTGTAAGCGGTGTAGGTCACGACCAGCATGATGGCCGCCCAGGCCAGCAAAGCGTCGATCGCGCGCATCGGCGGAAAAAACAGCAAGCCAAAACCGATGACCAGCACGCAGGCCGCCGCCGCTGCACTGGTCAGCAGGGCGGGTATGGACCGCGCAAACAGGCGGTCGCTGAGGCGGCCTAGCCAGGGGTCGATCACGGCGTCCAGCAGGCGGGCAGCTAGCAACACCAAGCCTAGGCTGGCCAGCGGCACACCCAGCTCCCGGGCGTAATGGTTGGGCAACACCACATACAGTGGCAGGGCCACAAAGGCCAGCGGCAAACCCAGCAGTCCATAAAAAACGCCCTGACGGCCACTCAGAGTCATGGTGATGTCCCGGCCAGCAGGGCCGTTCGCAAGTCCGGCGCCGAGGTGGCTGTGTCCAGCCAGATGCCAAAAAATCGCCGGCTGAAATCGGCGTCTGTCACCTCACCCAGGGGCCGACCATTGATGAGAAATCGGGCACCGCGCCGCGGTAGATGCACGCCGGTCAGGGTGTCATCTTTTTTGACGTTGGGGAATAGCCGCGCCATGGCAGCCAGCCATTCACTGCTTTGAGCGGGAGACAAGCTGCCAGCGCGTTGCATTTCTTCCAGTGAGCGTTTGGCGATGGCACCGCCATCCAGTGACCGCCGGTAATTCAAGGCCAGCGCAAAGGGCGTTTGCCAGTAGCTGCTTGCCTTGAAGTCAGGCGTGATCCAGAGGCTGGCTTCGTACACCTCCAGGCCCCAAAACCGAAACAGGCTGCTGCCGGCCCTGAGAGGCGTGCCCAGGGCATCTGCAATGGATGCCGGAATACTGGCAGCCTGGGCCTGGTCTTGAGCCATCAAAGTGGCGTGCGGCCCCGCCAGCCAGCCAGCCGCGCCCCAAGCAAGTACCTGGCGGCGTCCAAGAAGCGGGCGTGTGAACGATGGCATGGCAGGGGAGCTCAGGTCCGTTTTTGCAGCGTGTACTGCACCACGTCGGTGTTGCCGGCATCAAAGGCGGCTTCGCAGTACGCCAGGTAAAACTCCCAGATGCGTGCAAAGCGTGTGTCAAAACGCTTGCCGGCCTCCAGGGCGTAGACCTGCGATAGCTGCGCCATGAAGCTGTGCCGCCAGCGGCGCAGCGTTTCGGCGTAATCGCGGCCAAAGGCGTGCTCCTTGACCACATCAAAGCCCGCAGCCTGAGCGTGATCACGAAAGGCCTTGGGGCTGGGCAGGCAACCACCCGGAAAGATGTACTGCTGGATGAAGTCGGTGGAGCCCAGGTAGCGCTCAAACAAGGCATCGTCGATCACGATGCTTTGGATGCAGGCCTTGCCGCCCGGCTTGAGCAGCTTGTGCATGGCCTGGAAGTAAGTGGGCCAGTACTCCTGCCCCACGGCTTCCATCATTTCGATGGAGCACACCGCATCAAAAGGTCCGTCGTCGATGTCGCGGTAGTCTTGCAAACGCAAATCAGCCTGGCGCGAGGTGCCCAGGCGCACCATGCGGGCCTGGGCAAAGTCCAGCTGCTCGGTGCTGAGGGTGACGCCGGCGATGCGGGCACCAAACTCGGTGGTGGCCATTTCGGCCAGCGCGCCCCAGCCGCAGCCGATTTCGAGCACGCGCTGGCCCGCTTGCACGTCGGTCTCCACCAGGGCGCGGCGCACCTTGGCGTATTGGGCCTGCTCCATGGGCAAGGAAAAGTCGCCATCAAACAGTGCCGACGAGTAATTCATGGTGGGGTCCAGCCACAGCTTGTAAAACGCGTTGCCTAGGTCGTAGTGGGCGTGTATGTTTTTGCGGCTGTTGGCGCGGGTGTTGCGGTGCAACAGGTGCTTGACCCGGTAGAGCAAGCGGCCCAGCCACGAGCCGTACACCACGTCTTCCATGCTCTGTCGGTTGGCGATCAGCAGGCCCAGCAGGTCGGCCAGGTTGGGTGTGCTCCAGTCGCCGGCAATGAAGCTTTCGGCAAAACCAATGTCGCCCGATCGCAGTGCAGCGCCAAACACTTTCCAGTTGTGCAGGCTCAGCGTGGCGTGGGGGCCTTGCCCCTCGCCAAAGTTGCGCAGGGTGCCATCGGGCAGTTGCACCGTGAGCGTACCGTGGCGCAGGCCTTGTAGCAGCTTGAACACGGTGCGCGCCGCAGCTGGCGTGCCGCGTGGAATATCAAAAGATGCCGGTTGGGCAGTGGTGCTGTTCATGGTGGCGGCTCCTGAAGGGCGGCTGTAGGGCTGGGGGCTGAGTTGGGTCGTGATACGCGCCGGTCAGCGCGTCACAAAATTCTGGGGTGGCAGGGGCTTGCTGAAAAATCGCACTTTCTTGCGCCACAGCTTGAAAGCCTGCCAGTGGATGCGGGCCATCACACCCAGCGTCATGGCCGGGTAGCGCCACAGCGCCTGGCGGATGGATGCGCGTGTAACGGCTTCCAGTGCGCCACTTACGCTGGTCTGGATCAAGGCACCTTCGGCATCGTCGTAATCGATACGAGCCACGGTGCGGCCCATGTCGCGGGTCAGCATGAACCTGAAGCGGTAGCCGCCTTCGACTCGGCAAAACGGGGACACATGAAACACCTTGTCGGCGCGCAGCTCGGCGCCAAAACGGGGCGCATCCAGCAAGTAGCAGTGCCGTTCGCCAAAAGTGTTGTTGACCTCGACGACGATGGCGCGCAACTGGCCCTCGGGTGTATGGCAGTACCAGAAGCTCACTGGCTTGAAGGTGTAGCCCAGCACGCGCGGGTAGCAATGCAGCCAGACTTCGCCGGTCGCATCAACAATGCCTTGCTGGGCCAACAGTTCGTCCAGCCAGGCCAG
>JBJOJH010000033.1:0-7564 GCA_046046715.1 Pseudomonadota bacterium
TGATCGCAGCTTCGATTTTTTCCTTTTCGCCGGCATCGAGCTTGTCGCCGTACTCGGTCAGGCTTTTACGTACGCTGTGCACGCTGGCATCGGCCTGGTTCTTGGTCTGCACCAGTTCAACCTTCTTCTTGTCGTCGGCAGCGTTGAGTTCAGCATCTTTCACCATTTGCTGAATTTCGTCTTCCGACAGACCGGTGTTGGCCTTGATGGTGATCTTGTTTTCCTTGCCGGTGCCCTTGTCTTTAGCGCCCACGTGCAGGATGCCGTTGGCGTCGATGTCAAAGGAAACTTCGATCTGGGGCGTGCCGCGGGATGCGGGTGGAATGCCTTCCAGGTTGAATTCGCCCAGCATCTTGTTGCCGGCGGCCACTTCGCGCTCGCCCTGGAAGACCTTGATGGTCACGGCGGGCTGGTTGTCTTCTGCGGTCGAGAAGGTCTGAGCAAACTTGGTGGGGATAGTCGTGTTCTTGGCGATCATCTTGGTCATGACGCCGCCCATGGTTTCGATGCCCAGCGACAGCGGGGTCACGTCCAGCAGCAGCACGTCCTTGCGGTCGCCCGACAGCACCTGGCCCTGAATGGCAGCACCCACAGCCACGGCTTCATCGGGGTTCACGTCCTTGCGTGGGTCTTTGCCAAAGAATTCCTTGACCTTGTCCTGCACCTTGGGCATGCGGGTCATGCCGCCGACCAGAATCACGTCGTTGATGTCGCCCACGCTCACGCCAGCATCCTTGATGGCGGTACGGCAAGGAGCGATGGTGCGCTCGATCAGCTCTTCGACCAGGCTTTCCAGCTTGGCGCGGGTGAGCTTGATGTTGAGGTGCTTGGGACCGGAGGCATCGGCAGTGATATAGGGCAGGTTGATGTCGGTCTGTGCGCTGGAAGACAGCTCGATCTTGGCCTTTTCAGCGGCTTCCTTCAGGCGCTGCAGGGCCAGCACGTCTTTGGACAGGTCCACGCCTTGTTCTTTCTTGAACTCGGCAATGATGAAGTCGATGATGCGCTGGTCAAAGTCTTCGCCACCCAGAAAGGTGTCGCCGTTGGTGGACAGCACTTCGAACTGCTTTTCACCGTCGACATCAGCGATTTCGATGATGGACACGTCAAACGTGCCGCCACCCAGGTCATACACGGCGATCTTGCGGTCGCCCTTTTCCTGCTTGTCCATGCCAAAGGCCAGAGCCGCAGCGGTGGGCTCATTGATGATGCGCTTGACATCCAGGCCCGCAATGCGGCCGGCGTCCTTGGTGGCCTGACGCTGCGCGTCGTTGAAGTAGGCCGGCACCGTGATGACGGCTTCGGTCACGGCTTCGCCCAGGTAGTCCTCGGCGGTCTTCTTCATCTTGCGCAGCACATCGGCGCTGACCTGCTGGGGAGCCAGCTTGTTACCGCGCACTTCCACCCAGGCGTCGCCGTTGTCGGCAGCGGCAATCTTGTAGGGCATCAGGTCGATGTCTTTTTGCACTTCCTTTTCGGTGAACTTACGACCGATCAGGCGCTTGACGGCATAAAGCGTGTTACGGGGATTGGTGACAGCCTGGCGCTTGGCGCTGGCGCCGACCAACACTTCGCCATCTTCCTGGTACGCAATGATGGAGGGGGTGGTACGTGCGCCCTCGGCGTTTTCAATGACTTTGGGCGTGTTGCCTTCCATCACAGCCACACAAGAGTTGGTGGTGCCCAGATCGATGCCGATGATTCTTCCCATGAAATGCTCCTAAAACTGAAATGTCGATGTATTCGAGGTGTGGACAGCCTGTGCTTTTTTCAAGCTGTCACAAACTTTATTTGGGGGCCGAAACCGTGACCAAGGCCGGGCGCAGCACGCGATCGGCGATCAGGTAGCCTTTTTGCAGCACCGTGACGACGGTGTTGGCGGGGTGCTCTGAGGGCACCACGCTGATGGCCTGGTGCTGGTGCGGGTCAAACTTGTCGCCACCGGCCGGGTTGATGGCAATCACCTTGTTGCGCTCCAGTGCAGCAGTGAGCTGACGCAAAGTGGCTTCGGCACCTTCACGAATTTGTTCGTTGGTGGCGTCCTTGATGGCCAGGCCAGCTTCCAGGCTGTCTGCCACGGGCAGCAGGCTGTCTGCAAAGGATTCGACCGCAAACTTGCGGGCCTTGGAGATTTCATCTTCAGCGCGGCGGCGGGCGTTTTCAGCCTCGGCCTTGGCGCGCAGGTATTGGTCAGCCAGGTCGGCGCTTTTGGCTTGCAGCACGGCCAGTTCGGCTTGCGCCTGACTCAGTGCATCAGCATCGCTGACCGGGGGCATGGCGCCCGCTTCGTTGCTTTGGTAGGCGCTGGCGCCGTCCTGGTTGGGGGGAGTGGTGTTTTCAGACATGCTTGATCGCCGGTAAAACAAAAGACTGGGCAGAGATGAGGCCCTCCGACCGACTTTCAAGAGGTAGGCGAGGGCGCTTTTTGCGCGGCGCAGGCCGGTCCAGGTCGGCCGGGTGCGCGGGGGCCGCACGACAGCGGCCCGTTTCATCAACGAACGGCCAGCAGCTCGACGTCGAACTTCAGGGTGGCGTTCGGAGGAATCACGCCGCCAGCGCCACGGGCGCCATAACCCAGCGATGCGGGAATGATCAGGGTGCGTGCGCCGCCCACCTGCATGCCCACCACGCCTTCGTCCCAGCCCTGGATCACCATGCCTGCACCGAGCGAGAACACGAAGGGGTCGTTGCGGTCTTTGCTGGAGTCGAACTTGGCGCCCTGCACGCCGTCGTTGTACAGCCAACCGGTGTAATGCACGGTCACGCGCTTGCCAGCCTTGGCCGTATCGCCATTGCCAAGAATGGTGTCCTCGTATTGAAGGCCGGAATTGGAGGTGGTGAACGCCATGATGAATCCTTGTGAGTGGGGCGGGCGCCGCTCGCGATGGCTGTGAAGCCAACCACGCCCGTGCACCCTGCAAAAGAGCCGGGATTATGCCAGCGGGTTCAGGCCCGGCGGGCCAGGTCTTGCATGAGTGCGCGAACGCCGTAGGTCCAGGGCGCCACCTCGTCAGCCAGCCGGACGCGGTTAACCAGCCGGCCCAGGTGGGGCGTCATGACCGAGACCTCATCGCCCACCACATGGGTGAAGCCCTGGCCGGGGCCGTGCCGGTCTTGCGTCGGCGCAAACATGGTGCCAGGGTAAAGCATGAAGCCGTCGGGGTACTGGTGGGTGCGTCGCTCGGGCGGCCCCATGGCCTGATCCACCAGGGCCAGCGGGTCGCGGCTGATGCGGTTCATCTGGCTGCTGCCGTTCATCTCGAAGCCACTGGCGGTATGGCGCACCTGCATGGATAAATTGGCGCTGCGCACGTCGTCCATGCTGAAGTGCTCGTCAAACAGGCGTATGAAGGGGCCAATGGCGGCAGAGGCGTTGTTGTCTTTGGCTTTGCCCAGCAGCAAGGCGCTGCGGCCCTCGATGTCGCGCAGGTTGACGTCATTGCCTAGGGTGGCACCTTGCACCACGCCCCGGCTGTTGACCGCCAGCACCATTTCGGGCTCGGGGTTGTTCCAGTGGCTAGACGGGTGCAGGCCCACGTCTGCGCCCAGGCCCACGGCGCTCATGGGCTGGGCCTTGGTAAAGATCTCGGCATCGGGGCCGATGCCGACTTCAAGGTACTGGGACCACACGCCCTGGGCCACCAGCACGTCCTTGAGTTGCCGGGCCTTCTCGGAGCCGGGCTGTATGCCCTGGAGGTTGTTGCCGATCACGCCCACCACCGCTGCCCGCACGCTCTCGGCCTGGCCGGCATCGCCGCGGGCCTGCTCTTCAATCACGCGCTCCAGCATGCTGGCCACAAACGTTACGCCGGCTGCCTTGACCGCTTGAAGGTCACAGGGCGCCAGAAACCAGGGCAGGGTGGTCGCACGAGTGGCATCGGCAGAGTTAGCCAGCACCTGGGCGGTGTCGAACAACTTGGCGCCACCGTACTCGCGCACCGTGCCGACGGGGTCTAGCAGCTCCAGCAGATCACTGCTGGTATGGGCCAGGTGTGACAGGTCAAAGACGCCGCCTTCCCGTACCCTGACAAGCACTGGTCCGAGGCCGGGCACCCAGACCCGCCCGATCAGGACGGCCACTTCATGATCCGCGGGGAGTACTTGGCTGAGTGTCAGCAGGTCTTGCATGGAGAGTGTTTGCTCCGTGGAGCTTGTGCTTAACGCAGTGGCTGCACGTGTGCAGGCGATGTGCTCTGTAGAGACGCCCACTTGTTGGCGTAGGTGGGGATGGGGTCGAGGAAAACCGCCAGCTCAGCCCCCAGCTCGGTGAGCAGATAGCCACTTTTGCCGTGACAGACCAGGCCCGCCTCACGCAGTTCTTTGATCCGGGTGTTGAGTGTGTTGGGCGTCACACCTCCAACACTGTCTTGCAGGTAGCGAAAAGTCTGGGCCCGACCGTCGCGCAGAGCCCAGAGCACGCGCAATGCAAAGCGTGCTTCCAGCAGGCTGAGTAGCTGCCGGATCGGCAGCGGGTCCTTGGGGCTCATGGTGTGTCTCCGTCTGGGGCGCTGCCTTCAAACCCACAAGGGTGCGTGCATGCGGCCTCTCTTTTTGATCAGAAACTATATCAAACCACTTGAATTGCTATCGATAAAGAAGCTAGGTCGAAGCCTCCAAGCAAGGACCTGAGCAGCTGTCTAGCCGCCTGCTCAGCGGTAGATTTTTTGCAGCAGCCGCAACAGTGTTTTTTGCTCGTGTGCGGTCAGTTTGGATACCGCGTCGCGTTCAAGTTCTGTGGCCGCTGCTTCGGCTTGTGCCATGAAGCTCTGCCCGGATTCGGTCATGTGCAGGCCCATGGCCCGGCGATCGCTGGGGTGTGGCAGGCGTTCAATCAATTCGCGTTTTTCCAGCTTGTTGAGCATGCCCACCAGATTGGGTGGTAAGAGTCCCAGTGCCGTGCAGAGTTGGCGTGAGGTGATCCCCGGGTTGTGCTGCACCAGTGACAACACAGAAAAGTCGACCGGTCGCAGATCAAAGGGCGCCATCTCGCGCAAAAAGCGCTCGATGATCACCAAGGCCGCGCGCCGCGCGTTGTAGCCAAACAAGGTTTCCAAAAAGTGGCTGTCGATGGTGTCCACTGCGGCAGGGGTCGGGCGCAGGCGTCCCTCTTGGCCTGCTGTGCCCATCGTGCCCACCTCTTGCGTCTGCAGCGTCATGACGTTTGCGGGTGGTTAGCTCAGATCGTGGTTGCGCGCTCTAGCGCGCCTCGCACCAACGCCAGCCGGTGATCAAATTCGGGTAGCACCCAGTGCTGCAGAGCCTGCGAGGCAGCGGACAGTGCACCGTCTGTGTTTGGAGCGGTTTCAATGCGCGCCCAGGCCCAATCGAGCATGGCGACGGCGGTGGCCCGCAAATAGTCGCTGGCCACCCAGTAGGGCGCTTCTGCATCTGCGCGGGCTGCCTGCGCCATGGCTGGCACCAGGTCGTGCAGCTGCTGCAGGCGCTGGATGACAGCTACGCGTCGTGCATCAGACACGCCCGAGCCAGACAGCTGCCTATCCGCCTGGGCTATCCACTGCGCCAGGGCCGCACCGCCATCGGCCAGCACCTTGCGAATCAGCAGGTCGATGGCCTGAATCTCATTGGTGCCCTCGTAAATCATGGCAATGCGGGCATCACGCACGATTTGCTCGATGCCCCATTCGCGCACGTAGCCGTGACCACCAAACACCTGCAGGCACTCACTGGCGCCCAAAAACGCTTGCTCGGTGCAAGCGGCCTTGAGCACGGGCGTGAGTAAGCTGCACCAGGTCTGGGCTTGCTGGCGGCGGTCCGCATCGGGGTGCGAACGGGCCAGATCCAGCTCAATGCCCGTCTGATAAGCCAGCAGACGCGAGCCCAACACCCAAGCACGCTGGGTGTCCAGAATACGGCGCATGGCGGGGTGGCCCACGATGGCGTCCGCTGCCTGACTGGCGTCGCGCGGGCCAGGCACACGCATCTGCTTGCGCTCTCGGGCATAGGCGTCGGCCTTTTGCCAAGCGGCATCCAGCAAGCCGATGCCTTGTAGGGCCACATGCAGGCGCGCGGCATTCATCATCACAAACATGGCGTTCAGGCCGCGTCCGATGTCGCCGACCAGCCAGCCCTGCGCCTCATCGAAGCGCAGTACGCAGGTGGGGCTGGCATGGATGCCCATTTTTTCTTCGATGCGCTCACAAAAAACGGCGCTGCGGCTCCCGTCCGGGTAGAACTTGGGCACCAAAAACAGACTTAGTCCCTTGGGCCCGGGGGGCGCGTCGGGCAGGCGGGCAAGCACGAGGTGCACGATGTTTTCGGTCAGGTCGTGTTCGCCACCGGAAATGAAAATCTTGGTGCCGCTGATGCTGTTGCTGCCATCAGCTTGTGGCACGGCCTTGGTGCGTGCCAGACCCAGATCGCTACCAGCATGTGGCTCCGTCAGGCACATGGTGGCCAGCCACTCGCCTGTGGCCAGCTTGGACAAATAGGTCGCCTTGAGCTGCTCACTGCCGTGGTGCTTGAGACATTCGTAAGCGCCGTGTAGCAGGCCCGGCGCCATGGTCCAGCCATGGTTGGCTGCGCTCAGCATTTCGTACAACACAGCCTCCAGCACCGCCGGCAGGCCCTGGCCACCGTCTTCGGTGGCGCTGGACAAGGCGGGCCAGCCGCTTTGCCAGAACGCCTGATAGGCTTCTTTGTGCCCAGGTGGCATGGTGACCGCGCCGTCTTTCCACTGCGCGCCAATCTCGTCACCCTCACGGTTGAGCGGTGCGACCACCTCGGAGACGAATTTGCCCGCTTCGTCCAGCACCTGTTGCATCAGTTCGCCGTCCACTTCCGCAAAAGGTGCCAGGGCTTGAAGTTGCTCCGGTGCCTTCAGCACGTTCAACAAAATGAGGTTCTGGTCGGCGGTGGCGGGTTGGTAATGCATGGCAGGAGCAGACGAAGTGGGGCTGATGGATCAGCGACAGACGAAGTTGGCGGCGTTCTCGGTGTCGCCGTTGCCTGTTGCCGAGGCAAATTGAGGAAACGGTGCCAGTTGTTCAGGCGAGGTGAAAAGACGATCACCCCTGCTGTAGGCCGCCAAGGTGGCAAGGCCTGTGAAATCGGCTCTGAACCGGACACTGCGCGACAAGGTGGACATGAAGGCGCAAGGCTTAATCGGATGTTTCCTTGCGCGCTGCACCCAGGTAGGTGTCGATCACGCGGGGGTCGTGGGCCAACTCGGCGGCGGGGCCGCTCAGGCTCACCTCGCCCATTTCCAGCACATAACCCTGATCGGCCACGGCCAACGCGGCGCGGGCGTTTTGCTCGACCAGCACGATGGTCACGCCGGTTTTGCGCAGGGTTTCGATGATGGAGAAGATCTCTTTCACGATCAGCGGCGCCAGACCCAGGCTGGGTTCGTCCAGCATCAACAGCTTGGGGCCGGACATGAGGGAGCGGCCCACCGCCAGCATCTGACGCTCGCCGCCCGACAAGGTTCCTGCCAACTGCAGCCGACGCTCCTTGAGCCGGGGAAACAGCGCATAGACCTGTTCCAGCCCATCGCGCCAGGTTTTATTACCCAGGCGCATCTGGCGGTAGCCGCCCAGCACGAGGT
>JBJOJH010000034.1:0-6037 GCA_046046715.1 Pseudomonadota bacterium
TATTGGGGCGCTGCGCGCGGATCATGGGACCTTCCAGCGTATCGTACAAAGCCCGCGTGGTCTGGCAAAACTGTTGAAAGCGCCGGGCTTCATCGCCCCCGGACCAAGCGGCAATGGCTGCTTCGCTGGCCTGCGAGTTGGCCGACAAATCGAGCTGACTGCCATCGGGCCAGAAGTGGCGTGCCAACACCTGCAGGGGCGTGATCTGCATCTCGGCTTCGACGCTGGTGCCCACGCGGCGAAGCAAATCGTCGAAGACCCATCGCATGGTGAACACGGTGGGGCCACTGTCGATGGCCACATCGCCGATGTGGCGGCTGTGCACCTTGCCGCCCGGTGTCTCTGAAGACTCGAGCACGGTGACATCGAGCCCCTGGTGCGCCAGCATGATGGCGCTACACAAGCCCCCCATACCCGCACCCACGATAACAACCTTGTGTTCAGACATGGCTGAGCTCAGCCTGGGCCTGGGCCTGGTCCTGTCCGCCAAGGGCTGGCGCAAGCGCCGGAGTATCTCCCTGCTCGCTGACCTTGCAAGTACGCCCCTGCCAGACACCCGACATGTGCAAGACCCGCATCCGCACAAACAAGGACTCTGAGAAAAACTGATGTTTGTAAGCTGCCGCGCTGGCCAGCTGGTGCGCACCCTGCTGCGCATAGGCCAGCATGGACTCCGTGTCTTTCCACAGACTGAAGGTGCATTGCCGCACCAACGGGGCCTCCCCCAAACCCATGGCCAGCAAACAGCCTGGCGCATGACTCAGTTCGGCCTGGGCCGCAGGGGCATAACGCCAAAATGCCATGGCTTTGGTCGGAACAATGCTGGCACGGGTCAGCACAGCAAATGGGCCCTGCGGCTCGACGATATCGCCCAGTGCCTCAGCAGCGCTGGCCTGCCACGCCTGTTTGTCCCAATGCCCTCGCCCTGACTGCACCTGCATCACTCCGGTCCAGCACTCGCGGGCACGGCTGCGGTAGGCTTGTACAGCTGCACTCTCCAAAAATTCCAAGGCCAGGTCGAGGTGGCTGAAGGTGCAAATCAACCCTTGGTGCGTGGCACTTGGACGCAGGCTGAAACCCCCACCATGACCGCTGCCCATGACTTTGGCACTCGTCAGCCCCGGCACATCCTTGTACGCGCCGGCTCCCGCCACCAACCTCAACCACCCCCAACTTTGGTGTTGACGCCAAAAATCGGCCAGCACCACCACCACCACACCGCAAAGCGGCTGCTGATGAGAGGGTGTGGCCGACATGTCAGGCATCCGCAGCCAAAGCCGCGGATTATTGAGGCGCGGGCTTGGCCGCGACGATGCTCGCCAGTGGAGATTCGGTGAGTGGCTTGAGCAACTCCGGAAAATCTTTGGCCATCTGCGCGCCGTTGAGCGGCTTGTAGGCACCTTGGTGGCAAGTGGCGCAATTGAGTTTGGCCACATCACCAGTGGGTCCCTTGCGGTTATTCGGGAACACCTCGGTCAAGGACTCCATGTACTTGACGTTCAGATCCCGGGCCATCCGGATACCGTGCCAGGCGGTCAGGCGCTGGGGTGGGCTTTTCTCCCAGTTCTGGAAAGACTGTGTGTTGTGACAGTAAGTGCAATTCACGCCCAATGAAGTGGCCATGTGTGTCATCAATCCGTAGGTCCATTCGGCCTGCTTGATGGATTGACGATTACCCGATGGCAAGGCCGTTGGGCCGTTCACACGGATGTTGTTGTCACCCAGCAGGAAAGGGGTGAACGGATCATTGGGCAGGGAAGACAGGGCGACCACCGGTGAAGGGGTGTTCTGTCCGGCCTTGTCGCCGATGAAGTTCGAGCCTTGAGGTTGCGGGTCGGACTTGAACCAGATCGCGTTGGGCACAGGCTCGCCACGGTGGCATGTATAACAAGTCACGCCGGTCTGAGCCACGTGTGGTTGCCAGTCGGCGTTGATGTGCTGCGTCATTTCAACCATGCGACGCGCCACCACCTTGGTGTACTTGCTGTCGTCTTCAAAGTTGGGCAAGGCGTGGCAATAAGCACAACCTTCGTTGGGAGCTACCCAGCTGGTCATCGAGACCATCAGGCGATTGAACTCACCCACGCTCAAGTTGCCCAGCACCTTCACGTTCTTGTAAGCCTGCGAGGCCTTGGGGCCGTCTGAGCCGGGCGAAGGAATCGCCACGGGTGGCTGGTTCATTTCGGTTTTGACTTCGAGCAGGCGCGAGTTGTACACCTGCACCATGCCAGTCCCGCGGTAGCCGCTTTGGACGGTCTCAGGAATGGGGCGTTCGCAGCCGGCCAACAACAGGCCCATTAGCACAAGGCCCAGGCCTTTGAACCAACCAGATTGAGGGACGGCTCGCATGCTGTATGCATTCTGTGTCTGGGTGTTCATGGCTTGGCTCCAATGCTCAGTGCGGGATCAACCATCGCTGGAAAAATCTCGGGATAGGGCGGCGCCACACCATGCTTGATGGCCCACAGATACCAGTTGTCCACCACCGTGCCGGTCAGCAGGATGCCGATGCCACCCGTGATGGGGCACAGCACCGCAAACCACCAGGCCCAACGGTGTATCGATTCCATGGTGGCGTTAAAGCCCATGGTCCAGCGCCAGAACAAGGCGGCTCGTTCGGAGGCCGTGCCGCGGTCAGTGATCTGTTCGATCTCGCGCTCACCGCCAAAGCGGGTGACCGCCAGTATGGTCGCGCCGTGCATGGCAAACAGCAGGGCCGAGCCATAAAGGAACACGATCGACAGCGCGTGGAAGGGGTTGTAGAACAGGTTGCCGTAGCGCAGCGAGAAAGCCGCCGTCCAGTCCAGGTGAGAGAAGATGCCGTAAGGCACGGCCTCACCCCATGAACCCATCAAGATCGGGCGGAACAAGCCCAGCACCAGGAACAACCAGATGGCCGCTGCAAAAGCCCAGGCGACGTGTGTGCCCATGCCCAGCTCGACTGCACGGCGGTAGGTACGGGCCCACCAGAACATCACCGAAGCGGTCAGGAACAAACCCACGATCAGGAACCATCCACCCTGGTTGAGAGGGGGCAGGCTCAGGCCGTAGCTCGGCGGTGGCGGCTCAAGTGAGAGCCAGAACAACTGGCGCACGAACTGGATCGGATCGTAGTTGACCGAGGCCAGCATGTTCATCCCGATCAGGGTGAAGGCGATCAGGCCGCAGACAAGTGAGGCCAGGCCCAGACCGCCCAGGTAGATGGGGCCCAGCTGCGCATTACCCAGCTTGCCCAGCCAGTAGTTGATCAGCGGCTGGCCCGTGCGCGGGCTGTTGCCGTGGCCCAGTTCCACACCATGGTGAACCGGACCCACCGCTTGCACCGTGGTAAACAGGTTTTGATAGTCGGCCATTTAGGGTACTCCTCAATTCATTAGATTCGGGCTGTGTGTGCAGGCCGACTCAAACGGGCCACTGGGACCAGATCGGCATGTTCAGCCACCAGCTCCACCACTCGGGCCAACCACGGCTCCAGAACGGGCCGCTCAGCACGATGCACAGGGCGCTGAACAACACGGCGGCCAGCGCCAGGAACAGGCCCAGGCGGTGTATGCCCAAGGTGCCGATGGAATAACCGATGATGTCGCGGAAGAAGGTGTCCTCGTGCTCGGGCGTCTTGACCGTCTGGCCTGGCTGCGGGTTGGTGGAAGACAGAATCAAGCCACCGTGCAAGGACAGGGCGAACACACTGGCAAAAAAGAAACTCACGGCGATCATGTGCGCCGGGTTGTAGTGAAAGTGCAGGTACTGGTAGCCGACGTTGGAGACCCAGTCCAGGTGACTGTAGATGCCATACGGAAAGCCGTGGCCCCAGGCGCCCATGAGCACCGGACGCACCACTACCAGGGTGACATAGGCCGAGATGGCCACACCAAAGGCCACAGGCACATGAAAGCCCATGCCCAATTTGCGGCAGATTTCGACCTCGCGCATCATCCACGAGCCAAACGCGCCTATGGCACAGACCGTGATGAGCTGCCACAGGCCGCCTTCCATCAGGGGCGCAAAGCGCAAGCCATACGACAAATCAGGCGGCGCGATGCTGATTTGCCAGATATTCCAGGTCGGTCCTTGTGAGGCACCCCACAAGATCAGAGCCGTTCCCAGGAACGCAAAAAACAAGGTAGTCACGCCGAAAAAGCCGACGTAAAACGGTCCGACCCAGAAGTCGAACAAGTCTCCACCCAGCAGGGTACCACCGCGAACACGGTACTTTTTCTCAAAACTAAGCATGGCCATGGTTGAATCCTCCTGCTTCAGTGGATGAACAGATGCCGCCCTGAAGCGGGCCTAGGGCAGCATCTGGACGGGAAGCCCTTAGAGAGCCTTGGGCAAAACAGCCGTGGAAGCCACCGAAGTCGGCAACGGCGAGTTTTGCGCCGATGCGGCTACGGGTTTTTTCGCACCGTCGAGCCAGTTGAACTTGTTCGTGCTGAGCAAGATGAGGTGAATCATCGCGGCCAGGCCAAACAGGAAAATGCCCTGCAGCACCATGGCACGCAGAGGGTCGTAAAGTCGCCAAATTCTCCACATGGTGAATCTCCTAAATGATGTGGGACATGAAGGTGTACACCGCAGCAGTCACGCCTTGGCTCATGCTCTTGGCATCCTCTGCACCAGGCAGCAGATCCCGCCAGTGAACGCCGACCAGTTTGGCCAGTACGACGAGCACGAAGAGGCATCCAAAACCGATCAGGAAAATGGACCAATAAGCCGGGGATTCATTCGCAGGCGAATGGTCCTCGTGGAGACGATTTGTGGTTTGCATGACAGTGACTCCGTCAATCTATGGATGAAAAAACCAGATTCGAATCAGAACCAGGGTCGCCACGCCCAGACGAGGACGTGGGCCACTACAGCAACCGCTGTAAAGACCACTGTGCCTTGCATCCAGTAATGGTGGAACTCCTGGGCTTCCTCATCGGTAAGTCCGGAAATTGATGTCTTGGTGGACATGTTTTGCTCCTGTTAACGAGGCCTTGCGACCCGGGTTGCGCACAGCCCGCGCAGATGAGCATCCGCAGCCAGTGGCCACGACATCTTGGGCAAGGCACCGAAACTGGCGGCACCCGCGGTGTTTGGAAATTCGAGTCCTGCTTTCATGCTGCAATCCCCAGGCCCAGTTCGCGGCTGGCCGCGTTGACGTGGGCTTCGGTCACTTCGCTTTGGCCTTGGGCCTGCGACAGCTGCTCGGCCTGGTCGCGCAAACGCTTGGCCGCTGAAATCTGCACCAGCACTGGCTGGCTTTGCACCACATCGCGCAGGCGCTGCTGGGCCTGGTCCTGCCAGCTGGCATTCGGAGCCACCACGCCACGCGCTTGCGTAGCCTCGACCTTGTCCATGTCGGTGCCCAGCGGCAAGATGTGAAACAAGGCATCGAAGAGCGCGTTACATACCTCTTGCACCACATAGCTGGCACCGCTGTAGCCCATGAAGGGCGTGCCGGTATGACGGCGGATGATGGCACCTGGAAATGAGGCCGGAATGAAGGCCGCTCGCATCGGACTGCCGCCCGAGATTTCGCTCAGGTACATGCGCTCGTTGTAGCTGCCAAACATGATGAGCGGCGTCTGGGTCTTGACCAGCTCACGCACCTTGGCGTTGTCGGTCTTGGTGCCAGCCGTGCGCGAGATACTGAAACGGCAGGGCAGGCCCATTTCGTTTTCAAGGAAATTTTTCAGGCCGCGCGTATAAGTCTCACCGGCCACCACGGCAAAGCTGGCCGTGGCAAAAAAGTCTTGCGTCACCGAGCGCCACAAATCCCATAGCGGCTTCAAGGTGGTGTGCTTTTCTCGCTCGATGAATGGCTCGGGGTCGAGGTTCAACAACTCACCGAGCTTGCGCAAGAAGTTGGTGGTGCTGTGCAGCCCTATGGGCGCCTGCAAATAGGGCCGCTCCAGCGCTTCGCAAAGCATGCGGCCAAACTCGCGGTACATGCAGATGTTCACATCGGCTTCGACCAGGCGCGAGACATCGGCCAGATGACTCCCCAAGGGGAACACCATGTTGACCTCCGCGCCGATGCCTTGCACCAGGC
>JBJOJH010000035.1:0-2808 GCA_046046715.1 Pseudomonadota bacterium
GCGCTGGCCGCCACCATTGCCACCGCCATGGCCACCATCACCGCCACGGGCAGGCTGGCCGGCCTTGTTGTCGCGTACGCGCTGCAGCATTTCGGTGCGGGCGGCCTTGGCAGCAGCCTGCATCACATCACGGCTGGGTGGCTTACCCGCGCCGCCCCAGATGGTCTGGCGGCCCATGGCAATGGGCTCGGCCTTTTCGCCGGGTTCGGGCATGAAGCCCTCAACCACCTGCACCGGAATGGTCTGCTTGGTGAAACGCTCGATGTCCTGCATGAAGCCTTCTTCATCCAGGCACACCAGGTTGACCGCTTCACCACTGTTGCCAGCCCGGCCCGTGCGGCCGATGCGGTGCACATAGTCTTCGCTGACGTTGGGAATCTCGTAGTTCACCACGTGGGGTAGTTCGTCGATGTCGATGCCACGGGCCGCAATGTCGGTGGCCACCAGCGCGCGAATCTCGCCGCTCTTGAAGCCGGACAAGGCCTGCGTGCGGGCCGCCTGGCTCTTGTTGCCATGCAGGGCCATGGCTTCAACGCCGTTCTTGGTCAGAAACTCTGCCACATTGTTGGCGCCGAACTTGGTACGGGTGAACACCAGCACCTGGCTCCAGTTGTGCTCATTGATGATGTGCAGCAGCAGTGCCTTCTTCTTGCCCCGGCCCACTGGGTGGATCACCTGGGTGATGCGCTGCACCGTGGTGTTGCGCGGCGTGACTTGAATGCTTTGCGGGTCTTTCAGCAGGCCGTTGGCCAGCTCGCGGATTTCGTCGCTGAAGGTGGCCGAGAACAACAGGCTTTGCTTGTCCTTGGGCACCGCTGCCAGCACCTTCTTCACATCATGGATGAAGCCCATGTCCAGCATGCGGTCGGCTTCGTCCAGCACCAGCATCTGCACCTGAGCCAGGTCGAGCACGCCTTGCTGCAGCAAATCAAGCAGTCGGCCCGGTGTGGCCACCAGTATGTCCACGCCTTTCTTGACGCGGGAGATTTGTGGATTCATGCCCACGCCACCAAAAATGACAGCAGAGCTCAGTTGCAGGTATTTGCCGTAATTACGGACGGACTCCTCAACCTGAGCAGCCAGCTCACGCGTGGGGGTCAGGACCAGGGCGCGGATGCCTGTGCCGCCAAACTTGTTTTGCGCACTGCGGGTCATGGTCAACCGGTGCAGCAAGGGCAGGGTGAAAGCAGCCGTTTTGCCGGTGCCGGTTTGTGCCCCGCCCAGCAGGTCGTGGCCTGCGAGCACGACGGGTATGGCCTGGGCTTGAATGGCCGTGGGCGTTTCGTAGCCTTGCTCGCGCACGGCTTTCAGAATGGCCGGAGCCAGGTTCAGTTCTTCAAAGTTCATCAGTAGTGGCGCCCGTCCAGGGCGCTGAGGCATCGGCCTGATCCCGCCGGTTTCTCCGGGGGCCAGTCAAAGGCAGACAGGGTACAAAAGGTGGAACCTCGGCCAGCGCGTTGCGCGGCAAAGTTCCCGGCAAGGTGCCGGCGCTGCGGGCAACTGGTTAGCCGCAGCAGCACGCATTGTCGCATGGCCCGATAATTCGCGGTTTGGTTCCCTTTACAAAGCTCAAAGACTATCTATGGCTCAGTACGTATTCAGCATGAACCGGGTCGGCAAAATGGTGCCGCCCAAACGCCACATTCTCAAAGACATATCGCTGTCCTTTTTCCCCGGCGCCAAGATCGGCGTGCTGGGCACCAACGGCTCCGGCAAATCAACCTTGCTGAAAATCATGGCCGGTGTGGACAAGGAAATCGAGGGCGAGGCCATCGCGATGGCTGGCCTCAACATCGGTTACCTGCCTCAGGAACCCCAACTGGACCCCACCCAAACCGTACGTGAAAGCGTGGAAGCCGGTATGGGCAAGGTGTTTGCTGCCAAGGCGCGCCTGGAAGAGGTGTACACCGCTTACGGTGCGGAGGATGCCGACTTTGACGCCCTGGCTGCCGAGCAAGCCGAGCTTGAAGCCATCATCGCCACAGCCGGAACCGACTCCGAGCACCAGCTCGAGATCGCTGCGGATGCGCTGCGCTTGCCCCCGTGGGACGCCAATATCGGCGTACTGTCTGGTGGCGAAAAGCGCCGTGTGGCGCTGTGCCGGCTGTTATTGTCCAAGCCCGACATGCTGCTACTGGATGAGCCAACCAACCACCTGGATGCGGAAAGTGTGGACTGGCTGGAGCAGTTTTTGCAACGCTACCCCGGCACTGTGGTCGCCATTACCCACGATCGCTACTTCCTGGATAACGCCGCAGAGTGGATTCTGGAACTCGACCGTGGCTCTGGTATTCCCTACAAAGGCAACTACTCCGACTGGCTGACCCAAAAAGGTGCCCGTCTGGAAGCCGAGCAAAAGGGCGAAGAGGCCCGCGCCAAGGCCCTCAAGAAGGAATTGGAATGGTCGCGCCAAAACCCCAAGGCCCGTCAGGCCAAGAGCAAGGCCCGCTTGGCCCGCTTTGAAGAATTGAGCGACTTCGAATACCAAAAGCGCAACGAAACCAACGAGATCTTCATTCCCGTGGCCGACCGCCTGGGCCATGAGGTCATCGAGTTCACCGATGTGTCCAAGTCGTTTGGCGACCGTCTGCTGATCGACAACCTGAGTTTCAAAATTCCGGCCGGCGCCATCGTTGGCATCATCGGCCCCAACGGCGCAGGTAAATCCACGCTGTTCAAACTGATTGCCGGCAAAGAATTGCCCGACTCCGGCGTGGTCAAGATCGGTCAGACCGTGAAGATGGCCTTTGTGGACCAAAACCGTGACGATTTGTCGAACGACAAAACGGTGTGGGAAGACGTGTCCGG
>JBJOJH010000036.1:0-11699 GCA_046046715.1 Pseudomonadota bacterium
TGATGCAGGCGCTGAACCAGCTCAAGGGCAAGCCCGTGGTCATCAGCAAGACGATGGTAGAGCGCAAGGAAGAGCCCAAGGAAAACTGAGCGCTCACCTCTCAAGGTCTTGGACCTGACGAGCCTGCCCCATGGATGACGATCAGCTCCTGCGCTATTCGCGCCACATCCTGCTTGACGACATTGGTATCGAGGGGCAGCAGCGCATCCTGAACGCCAGGGCGCTGGTGATCGGGCTGGGCGGCCTGGGATCGCCAGCCGCGCTGTACCTGGGCACCGCCGGCGTTGGACACCTGACCCTGGTTGACCATGACCGGGTCGATCTGACCAATTTGCAACGGCAGGTGGCGCACACCCAGGCACGCGTGGGCCAGTACAAGGTGGACTCGGCCAAGGAGGCCCTGCTTGCCATCAATCCCACCCTGAACATCACCGTTCTGCGTGAGCGCGCCGATGCGCGGCGCCTGGAAGAACTGGTAGCCCAGGCTGACGTGGTGCTGGATTGCAGCGATAACTTTGCGACCCGCCAGGCCCTCAATACGGCTTGCGTGCGCCACCATGTGCCACTGGTATCCGGGGCAGCCATTCGGTTCGACGGGCAACTGGCCGTGTACGACAGCCGGCAGGCCAATTCGCCGTGCTACGCCTGCGTGTTCCCGCCCGACACCTCGCTGGAAGAAACGCACTGCGCCACCATGGGCGTGTTTGCGCCGCTGGTGGGCATCATCGGCAGCATGCAGGCTGCGGAGGCACTGAAATTGATTTCTGGCGCAGGCGACGCTGCTGTGGGGCGCTTGCTGATGCTGGATGGCCGCAGCATGCAGTGGTCCGATATTCGGCTGCCCCGTAACCTGCACTGCAGCATCTGCGGCCTACCGGGCTGAGTGGGCTGAGCGAGCTGGCCGGTTTTGCTGTCAGTTCAGGTAGCAGCTGCCATGGCGACGCCGGAAGCTGTGTGGACTCTGCGCGCCGGCATCTGAAAACAGGCCCAAAGACTGGCGTCGGGCATCACTTTCCTGGCGGTCGTAGAGGCCGGCCTGATCACGCCATCGATAGGACCAGGCATGGCCTTGGGTCACCATCCAGGCCCCTACATCCTGATCGTCCAGCCAGACCGTTGCCAGTAGTCGCTGGTAATCGTCCTTGTCGGCGCCCCTCACCGTCACTTGCCGCCCAGCCAGGCGCTCGTCCAGGGCCCGTCTGGCCTGCTGACCCCAGCTCTGACAGATTTCTGGCGCATCGATGCCAAGCAGACGGATTTTGTACAGCTCGCCACCACTGCTCGACCTCACATGAACCGTGTCCCCATCCACCACGTACTCCACCCGCCCCAGCCAGGCCGATGCAGCCTGAGCTGGAGAAGTCAGCCAGACTCCGCAGAGCAGCAGAGCCAGCCCAAGCGCCCTCTCACACCCTCTTTTCATGAATTGCCTGCTCATTTCCCAATCATAGGTGGCGAGAGATGCGCTGTTAGAAATGGCACTTGCAACAATGCGTTTCAAGCGTTGGAACTGTTGCGATTTCACCAGCCGCTTTGCGCCTTAGGCGTGGATGCTTACTGTTAGACTTTCTCAACACACAAAACGTCATCGTGAGCAAATACCGTTCGTCTCCCCCGGTTCATATGCATGAGTTGCAACTCGATGCAGCGCTTGCCTTGTTGGAGGTCTTTTGCACAGAGCCTTTGCCTGCGCCGGACCTCGCGCCCGTGGCCCACATGCAGGCCATCATCAATGGCCTGTGTGATCTTTCGCACAAGGACGCATTGACGGGCCTGGCCAACCGCCGCTATCTGCGTCTGGCGCTGGAGCGGGAGATTGACACAGTCGCGCGCTCGGGCGAACCCGCATTGCTTTTGATGCTGGACATCGATCACTTCAAGCGCATCAACGATACCTACGGACATCGGGCGGGCGATCAGGTTTTGCAGGCCATTGCGAGTTGTCTGAAGACCTGCGTGCGTCCACGGGACACGGTAGCCCGCTACGGTGGCGAAGAGTTCGCCATCATCATGCCCAATTGCCCCGTCAGTTACGGCAGTGCCGTGGCTGAGCGAATTCGTAACAGCGTGGCTGATCTTCGTATCACGGTGGCTCACATGGTCGAACTGAACGTGACCATCAGCCTTGGCGGCTCTTATGCACCTGAGTGGGTGCGTTACACCGCAGACCTGTGGATCGAGCGATCCGACAGCGAGCTTTACAGAGCCAAGTCCGAAGGACGAAATCGGGTGTGCATGAGCCATCAAGAGGAGATTGCCGTCAGCGCCGAGGAAAAGAATCTGCTGTTTGGACACCTCAGTGTGGGCGAGCCTGCATGGATAGAGAATATTTCGGGTGATGCCATGGGCGTTGCCGTACACCGAGTGAACTGATGAGCGAACTGCAGACCCCCGCCACCCCGACAGCGCGTGCCGCTGCCGTCTCCGCACCCGTGCAAGCACTGGGCAAGGTACTGGCCGTCACCAGTGGCAAAGGTGGTGTGGGCAAAACCTTTGTGTCGGCTAATCTGGCAGCGGCACTGGCCAAACGCGGCCACCGCGTGCTGGTCCTGGATGCCGACCTCGGCCTGGCCAACCTGGATGTGGTGCTGAACCTCTATCCCAAGGTGACCCTGCACGACGTCTTCACCGGCAAAGCCAAACTGGAGGACGCCATCATTCGCGCGCCAGGCGGTTTCTCGGTCTTGCTGGCGGGTTCCGGCATGGTGGAGTACTCCCGCCTGTCACCCGAAGTGAGAGACGACTTCTTGCGCATCATCAATGGTCTGGTTCCGCACTACGACGTGGTCTTACTCGACACCGGTGCCGGCATTTCTGACGTGGTGCTGTTTGCCGTCTCGCTGGCCTCCGAGGTGCTGGTGGTAGCCACCCCCGAGCCCACCTCACTGACAGACGCCTATGCCACCATCAAGGTCCTGGTGAAGCAGCAAAACCGCCAAAACATCCGCATGGTGATCAACCAGACGGCCCGTCTGGGTGACGGGCGAGCCATCACGGTTCAGCTTCAACAGGTGCTGGATCGGTTTGTGGCAGCCGACCCGGCGCGGCCTGTGCGCTTGCTGCACATGATCGACATTCCAGCAGACCCATCCGTGCGTCAGGCCATCATGCGCCGTCAGCTGCTGCTGCAAGCCATGCCCGGCTCCCCGGCTGGCCTGGCCATCACGCAACTGGCTGCAAAAATAGAAGAGGCCGTGATCTCAAAAACCGCGCCCGCTGTTCGTCCCGCGGGATAACTAGGGCGTGCCCACGATCCAGCCCTCCAGGGGATCAAGGTCGGAAGGAAGGCCGTAGAGGGCATCACCAGCGAGGTGCTGCTGACAAGCCCAGCCGGCTTGAAATAGACACAGTACCGCGTCCAAGGCATCGCCACTTGCGTCATCCGCAAGCCCATCGCGTTGGGCATGGGTGAGCTTCAAACGCAGCCCCCATCTGCCCTGCCCCTGCTCCAGAGCGTTGATCAGATCCTTGCGGGCAATCAAGCGCTCTGGCGTTTGTTTGGCCCGGTCATCGCTTTTGTAGCTACGCGCGCCCAGCACCTCACGCGCCAGCATGCCAGGATAAGCCTCCAGCGCCACACCTTTTGGCGCCGTATCAGGTACAGGCTGCAAACCCGGAAAATGAATTCCGGCATCCAGCAGCCGTGGCACACCCGCATGCAGCATGTAAGCCACTGGCGGGTTGATCCACTTCATCGACGGGCTGGAATGGGCGGGGCGGTCCGTGGCGCGGTGGGCAAACTTGGCACCGGCCGGACGCGCATTGCAAAAAGCAGCAAACTGCTCCCTTATCTCGGCACGGCTCAGGCTTGCATAGTGGCGTACGCAGGGCTCCCAGGACAAAGGCCAGTCCAGGGTTTGGACCAGCTCACGCGGCAAACCAAAGGGCAAATCAAAGCCACCCACCCACTGGGAGTCTCTCTCCTGTTTCAGCATGTCGCTGAAAGAAGCCAGGGTATCCAGACGCTGCAACTGCAACAGTTGCACCCGCCCAGCCAGCAATTGCCCCCAGGCCACAACAATAGGCTTGCGTCTGGAGGGGCTGCTGGAAAAGTCACACCCCAGTAGCGAAGGGGCCGGCATTCAACCCAGACAAGCAGTCAACATGAAGATAGGCTTCAGGCGCGGCCAATGATGGACGCCGTGGCCATCAATTCTTCCAGCAGGGCCAGCGAAACCAGGCCCGACACCGAGTAGGGGTCGAGCTCGGGTTTTTCTGCGTACTTGAGCAGAATGCTGGTGTTGATCCGGCTCATATTGACCTGACCCATGGTCCAGCCGCTGAAGCGGCGCTCAGTGATTTCTTCATAGTGCAAAAGAACCACGTCCTTGTGCCTGGGGTCACGCTGGATGTGACTGAAAAGCTCGCTGACCTGATTACGGCCGCCCTCGATGGCCTGCAAAAAGATGCCACCACCGTAGCAAAGAATGCCGGTGATACCGCAACTGGGATTGGATTGGCGCGACTGCAGGAGGATGCCCTCGATCGCTTCTTCACTTCGATCAATGGCACGACTGGCGTAGAGCAAACGGACGAGCATGGTGAATCCCCGGTTTCAAAAATGGATGGCTAAGGCTTATTTTTTGGGAAGCAAGGATAGAAACTCGCGTCGCAGGCTGTTGTCCTTGAGAAACACCCCGCGCATGACTGAGTTGATCATCTTGCTGTCCGAGTCCTTCACACCGCGCCAGGACATGCAAAAGTGGCTGGCCTCCATCACGATGGCAAGTCCGTCCGGCTGGGTTTTTTGCTGAATCAGGTCAGCCAGTTGGACCACGGCTTCTTCCTGGATTTGTGGACGACCCATCACCCATTCAGCCAGGCGGGCGTATTTCGACAAACCGATCACGTTGGTATGTTCATTGGGCATCACACCAATCCAGACTTGGCCAATCACGGGACAAAAGTGGTGACTGCAGGCGCTGCGAACTGTGATGGGGCCGACGATCATCAGCTCGTTGAGGTGGCCGACATTCGGAAACTCGGTAATTGCAGGACCTTTGACGTAGCGACCGCGAAACACCTCATTGAGGTACATCTTGGCCACCCGGCGAGCGGTGTCTCCGGTGTTGTGGTCCTGCTCGGTGTCGATCACCATGCTGTCGAGCACGCCCTTCATCTTGGACTCCACTTCGTCCAGCAATTCTTCGAGCTCGCCCGGCTGAATGAAGTCAGCAATGTTGTCGTTGGCATGAAAGCGCTTGCGAGCAGCCGTCAGACGCTCGCGAATCTTGACGGAGACAGGCGTCCCTTCGTCTTCAGCGGTGGCACTCATGTTGTTTTGGCTTGTTTTGGACATGGGGGGATGCTACCAGTGAATAATCTCTAGCCTTGCCCTGGGGTTAAGCCTGGTTTACTTGAAACCGCCGCTTCAATAACGCTTGCCTGTGATGAACAACATCACGCGCATCAGGCCATAGGCCAGCCAGGAGAGCATGCGATCTGGCCAGGGCCTGCGTCCATAGCCTGCGGCATCGACGGTGCGCCCTCCCACCGACATCGCCCGCTCCAGGCGCTGCTGCAAATCGCTGGCAAAGGCCGTGTCATCCACCACCACATTGGCCTCGCGAGCCATCAGCAAGCTCAAGGGGTCCAGATTGGATGAGCCCACGGTGGCCCAATGTCCGTCTATCACTGCGACCTTGGCATGCAAAAAACTGTCGGCATATTCCACAATTTCAACACCTGCCTCCAGCAGCGCACCGTAAGCGGGGCGCGTGGCGTGGTACTGCATGAAATACTCGTAGCGCCCTTGGAGCATGACGCGCACACGTACACCGCGCAACGCAGCATGGATCAGGGCCCTGCGCAGGCGCACGCCCGGCAGGAAGTAGGCATTCGCGATCAGGATTTCCCGCCTGGCCTCGCCTATCGCCTTGCGGTAGGCCCGTTCTATGCGCGTGCGATGCCGCAAATTGTCTCGAAGCAGCAGGCCGGCACGCACAGTCTTGGACAGGGCAGGCTCTGCCAGTGCAGGGGCGGCGGTAGAAGCGACGGGCCGGTCGCGGACACGACGCAGTGAGGTCTTCAACTCAGACCAGGCACGGGGAAACTGTCGCTCACGCATGCTGTAAGTGGCCTGCAACCGCCACCAAAACTGGCTGACCACCTCATGGGCCATGCCCACCAAAGGGCCGGTGACCTGCACCGCAAAATCCACACGCGGTGAACTCAGGACACCGTGATTCGGGTCCACGAAATCGTCCAGCACATTGATGCCACCACAAAAGGCAATCTGTTGGTCCACCACACACAGCTTGCGATGCAAACGGCGCCAGCGACTGGGCAAGAACCAGCCCAGGCTGCCCATAGGCTCATAAATGTGCCACTGCACACCAGCTTCCTGAAAACGACCCACCCACACATCTGGCAGGGCCTGGGTGCCAGCGCCATCCATGACCATGCGAACCTGTACCCCGCGTGCAGCAGCGCGCGCCAGCGCCCCCGCAACAGCCTGACCGGACACATCCCAATTGAAAATATAGGTTTCCAGATTGACTTCCCGCTCGCTGGCGTCAATGGCCTTCACAAGAGCTGGAAAAAATGCCTGACCACCCTCCAGCAAGGCCAGCTGGTGCCCATCACGCAAGGCGAATACGGTACGGCGCATCGGGCTAGTCAGCCCAGTCGAATTCAGCGATCAGGGGCAAGTGGTCGGACATGCGCCACCAGTTGCGCCCACGCGGCACCTCAAGGCTACGAGGTATCAGGCCACGGGCGTACACATCGTCCAGCTGTGCCAGCGGCAAACGGGCAGGAAAGGTCGGCTGTCGAGCAGCTTCTTCACAACGCAAGCCACTCGCAAAAAGTGCTCGTCGCACCTGATCGCCCCAATCATTGAAGTCGCCGGCCACGACCAGCGGTGCAACGCTGGGCACTTCGCGCTCTATGAATTGCAGCAATTGCTGGAGCTGGCGGTCCCGGCTGGCACGAATCAGCCCCAGATGGATCACCACCACATGCAAGGGCCGCTCATGCACCAGCACCTCCACATGCAGCAGGCCACGTTGCTCAAAACGGTGGTCGGACATATCTTCATGCTGATGGCTCAGCACTGGCCAGCGCGACAGCAGCGCGTTGCCATGCTCGCCATGGCGCGTGACCGCGTTGGTGCGGTAGACGCAAAAATAGCCCTCGGGTGCCAGGTATTCGGCCTGAGGGACTTGAGGCCAGTGCTTGAAGTAACGCTCTTCACGCCTGTGCGCCTTGCGGACCTCCTGCAGGCACACGATGTCGGCGTCGAACTGTTCCACGGCGTGACCCAGGTTGTGGATTTCCAGGCGACGTGCCGGCCCAAGACCTTGCACACCCTTGTGGATGTTGTAGGTGGCAATGCGGATTCGGGTCATCGCCTGACGGCTCCCGCTGGATCAGGGCCGCCACAAAAACGGGGCAACATCAGAATAGCCTCGGCGTTGGAAGGTGAAAAGCAGTGCTCGGCGGCTTCTCGGTAGGGCAACCACAGTTGCGAGGTGTGCTCGCGCTCGGACAGCCGCACCGTTACCGCCTGCGGCACTTGCAAACTCCAGAGGCGCTCGGTGTTGTGGGTCACGCCCGGCGCATAGCGATGGCGCCAGCGTGGATAGATCTCGTACACATTCTCCAGCTGCCAATCGAGCAGTTGGTCTTCCAGCCCACTGCCGGGGCGGCAGTCGAGGCCGGTTTCTTCCAGCACTTCACGCTGGGCTGTGCTTTTCCAGCTCTCGTCTGCCAGGTCTTTGCTGCCAGTGACCGATTGCCAGAAATCGTCCGCATCGGCGCGACGGATCAGCAGCACCTCCAGCGCCGGGGTGTGGATGACCACCAGTACGGACTCCGGAATTTTGTAAACAACGGACTTGTGCCCGACTGCTGTCTGCATGTCTTGAACCCCAGAGCGACGCTTTGCCTATGAAAAAAGGGCGCCACCAGGACGCCCTTTGATTCTGCATCAGTTGCTCAGAATGGCGGCCTCAGCTCGCCTTCTGCAGGTCCACATTGCGCAAGCGGATGTGCAATTCACGCAGCTGCTTCTCATCCACGGTGCTGGGGGCCTGGGTCAGGAGGTCCTGAGCGCGTTGGGTCTTGGGGAAAGCGATCACGTCACGGATGGACTCGGCACCGGTCATCAGGGTAACGATGCGGTCCAGGCCAAAAGCCAGGCCCCCGTGAGGTGGTGCGCCGTACTGCAAGGCGTCGAGCAGGAAGCCAAACTTGTTTTGCGCTTCCTCAGGGGTGATCTTGAGAGCATCGAACACCTTTTGCTGAACATCTGCGCGGTGGATACGCACCGAGCCGCCACCCATTTCCCAGCCGTTGAGCACCATGTCGTAGCCCTTGGAAATGCATTTTTCGGGGGCGGTGACCATCCAGTCTTCGTGACCATCCTTGGGCGCTGTGAAGGGGTGGTGTGTGGCTGTGTAACGCTGCTCATCCTCGTCGAATTCGAACATCGGGAAGTCCACCACCCACAGCGGACGCCAGGCTTTCTCGAACAAACCATTGTTCTTGCCGAAGTCGCTGTGGCCAATCTTGATGCGCAAGGCACCGATCGCATCGTTCACGACCTTGGTTTTGTCAGCCCCGAAGAAAATCAGGTCGCCGTCCTGCGCACCCGTGCGGGCCAGCACTTCGGCAATCGCCTTGTCGTGAATGTTTTTCACGATGGGGCTCTGAAGACCATCGCGGCCCTTGGACAGATCATTGACCTTGATATAGGCCAGGCCCTTGGCACCATAAATCTTGACGAATTCGGTGTAAGCGTCGATTTCGCTGCGGGTCAAGCCACCGTTTTCGCGTGCGCCACCGGGCACCCGCAGGGCCACCACGCGCCCGTTCTTCATGTTGGCCGCGCCCGAGAAGACCTTGAAGTCCACGTCGGTCATCACATCGGTCACTTCAGTGAACTCCAGCTTGACACGCAGATCGGGCTTGTCGGAGCCGTAGCGAAGCGCCGCTTCCTGGTAGGTCATGACCGGGAACTCGCCCAGGTCAACACCCAGGGTGTTCTTGAAGACCGACACGATCATGCCCTGGAACATGTCGCGGATTTCCTCTTCGGTCAGGAAGGATGTCTCGATATCGATCTGGGTGAATTCAGGCTGACGATCGGCGCGCAGGTCTTCGTCGCGGAAGCACTTGGTGATCTGGTAGTAACGATCAAAGCCTGCCACCATCAGCAACTGTTTAAAGAGCTGGGGGCTTTGCGGCAGTGCGAAGAACATGCCGTCGTGCACACGGCTGGGCACCAGGTAGTCACGAGCACCTTCGGGCGTGGACTTGCCCAGCATCGGGGTTTCAATGTCGATGAAACCATTGGCGTCCAGAAACTTGCGCACCTCCATGGCCACGCGGTAACGCAGCATGAGGTTGTTTTGCATATATGGGCGGCGCAGATCAAGCACGCGGTGCGTGAGGCGGGTGGTTTCGCTGAGGTTATCGTCGTCGATCTGGAACGGTGGCGTCACCGACGGGTTCAGGACGATCATCTCGTGACACAGCACTTCGATCTTGCCGCTCTTGAGACTGTCGTTGGTCGTGCCCTCGGGGCGCGCACGCACCAGGCCTTTGACCTGAATGCAAAACTCGTTGCGCAGGTCTTCTGCCACCTTGAAGGTATCCGCACGGTCGGGGTCGCAAACCACTTGCACATAACCTTCACGGTCGCGCAGGTCTACAAAGATCACGCCGCCGTGGTCGCGGCGGCGATTGACCCAGCCGCACAGGGAAACAGTTTCGCCCAGCTGGGCTTCGGTCACAAGACCGCAATAGTGGGAACGCATGGCCATAGTTCGCTTTCTATGTGCCTGGCCCTGTAGGGACAGGCACGGTTCAAAAAATCAGGAATGACGGGAAGCGGACGCGTTTGGCACCGCAGGCGTGGGCGCAACGGCCCCCATAGAGATGACGTAGGTCAGGGCTTCGTCCACGCTCATATTCAGTTCAACGACCTCGGAACGGGGCACCATCAGAAAAAAACCACTGGTCGGATTGGGTGTGGTGGGCACGTATACGCTGACATAGTCTCCGTTCAGTCGGTCCATCACCTCGCCACTGGGCACGCCAGTCTGAAAGGCAATGGTCCAACTGCCAGCGCGCGGGTACTGGATCAGAAGCGCGGTACGAAAAGCATTGCCATCGCTGGAAAACAGCGTGTTGGACACCTTTTTGACACCCGTGTAGATGGACTTGACCACAGGAATGTGCGTGAACACACGGTCCCACTGCCGCACCCACCAACGGCCGGCAACGTTGGACACCAGGGCACCCGTGACCAGCAAGGCCAGGAAGACCAGGATCACACCCAAGCCGTGTATGGATCGCAGTTGATCGATGGACGGTTGTGCGCCAGAGGACAAGAAGGCCTCGAAACCTGTGAGTACACCGCTGAGCACGCCGTCTAGCAGACTCACCAGCCACAACATCACCCACACGGTGATCGCCAGCGGTAGCCAGACCAGCAGGCCGGTGATCAGGTATTTTTTGATGGGCATGGTCAGTGGCACGCGCAGGAGGCACCGCAACCGGTAGCCGCACCACCACCCGTATCACTGGAAGCTGCCGCCGTCGTTGTGGCCGCGGCTGCAGGTGCTGCATCGCCGCCACTGGCGGGTGCAACCGCTGGAGCCGACGTGCTGCCGCCTTTGAAGTCGGTGGCATACCAACCGGTGCCCTTGAGCTGAAAACCTGCCGCTGTCAGCTGCTTTTTGAAGGTGTCGGCACCACAGGCCGGGCAAGTGACCAAGGGCGCATCGGACAGCTTTTGCAAAGCGTCCTTGCTGTGCCCACAAGACTCACATTTATAGGCGTAGATAGGCATTTTTGAGAGAAAAATAGTGCTGAAGCAGAACCAGCGATTATAGGCAAGGCCCCTAAAACAGCCGGACTCGCACCACCACCTGCATCACGATCAGGCCCAGCACAAAGCCGACGCCACCGTAAACCAGACCCTGCAGCAAACTGTTTGTGCGCCGTTGTTCGTTCAGCATGGCGTGTAACAGACGCTGGTCGTCCCGGGCATGTGCCTTCAGGTAACTGTGCATGAGGCCAGGCAGTTCGGGCAACAACTTGGCATAGCGCGGCGCCTCGTCACGGAGTTGGCGTAGCAGCTTTTTAGGACCCACCTGGTCGAGCATCCATTTCTCCAGGAAAGGCTTGGCCGTGCTCCACAAGTCAAGTTCAGGGTCCAGTTCCCGCCCCAGACCTTCGATGTTGAGCAAGGTCTTTTGCAAAAGCACCAACTGCGGCTGGATTTCGACGTGGAAACGGCGCGAGGTCTGAAACAGACGCATCAAGACCATGCCGAGGGAAATTTCTTTCAAGGGTCGATCGAAATAGGGCTCGCAAACCGCGCGTATGGCACCCTCGAGTTCATCCACCCGGGTTGACGGCGGCACCCAGCCGGATTCGATGTGCAACTCTGCCACCCGCTTGTAATCTCGCCGGAAAAAGGCAATGAAGTTTTGAGCCAGGTACTCTTTGTCCGACGCCGTGAGCGTACCCACGATGCCGAAGTCCAGCGAGATGTAGCGGCCAAAAGTGGCAGGTGCAATGCTGACCTGTATATTGCCGGGGTGCATGTCGGCGTGAAAAAAGCCGTCACGAAACACCTGGGTAAAAAACAGGGTGACGCCGTCCCGCGCCAGCTTCGGGATATCGACACCGGCCTCGCGCAAGCGGGCTACGTGGCTGATCGGCACGCCCACCATGCGCTCCATCAC
>JBJOJH010000037.1:0-6981 GCA_046046715.1 Pseudomonadota bacterium
CCACCTGTCGTATGGCGTGCGCGAGTTCGGCATGGCCGCCATCATGAACGGCATGGCGCTGCATGGCGGTTACATCCCCTACGGCGGCACCTTTCTCACCTTTTCGGACTATTCGCGCAACGCCATCCGCATGGCTGCGCTGATGAAAAAACGGGTCATCCATGTGTTCACGCACGACTCGATCGGTCTGGGTGAAGATGGCCCCACCCACCAGAGCGTGGAGCATGTGCCCAGTTTGCGCATCATCCCGGGGCTGGATGTGTGGCGCCCGGCTGATGGGCTGGAAACGGCCGTGGCCTGGGCCTGCGCAGTTGAGCGCCGCGATGGGCCCAGTGCCCTGGCCTTATCGCGCCAGAACCTGCCCCAATTGCTGAGCAACGTGGCCGACGCCGACCGGGTGCGCCACGGTGGTTACATCCTGAGCGATATGCCGGGTGCACAAGCCATCATCGTGGCGACAGGCTCAGAAACTTCGTTGGCCATGAAGGCGCAAGCCGACTTGGCCGCCCAAGGTCTCGCTACGCGGGTGGTGTCCATGCCCTGCACCAATGTGTTCGACCGCCAAAGCGATGCTTACCAGGACATGGTGCTGCCGCTGGGTTTGCCCACCGTGGCCGTGGAAGCGGCGCACCCCGACTTCTGGCGCAAGTACGTGGGGCGCACCGGCATGGTGATTGGCATCGCCAGCTTTGGCGAGTCGGCCCCAGCCCCGGCGTTGTACGCGCACTTTGGCATCACGGCCGAGCGCGTGTGCGAGGCTGTGCGCACGCTGGTGCACCGTCACCAGCACCGCCTGGCCGAAGCCCTGCCCGAGCACATCGTGCCCTCGGTCAACTGAGGAGCGAACGTGGCAGCAGACAAAAAAGCTTACTTTTTTGACCTCGACGGCACATTGGTCGAAACCGCCCCGGAAATCGCCGACGCAGTGAACGACACCTTGCGCCATTTCGATCGGCCTGAGGTCACGCAAACACAGGTCAATGACTGGATCGGGCACGGCACCAAAGAGCTGCTGATCCAGGCCCTGGCCAGCGTAACGAACACCTCGGTTGAAGCTGTGCGCCAAGGCGCCGACCTGAAGCAGGCCCTGCCGGTGTTTGATCGCCACTACCAGGCCCGCTGCGGCACCCGCAGCCACCTGTACCCGCAAGTGCGCGAAGTGCTGGCTGCTTTGCGCGCACGCGGCTGCAAGCTGGCGGTGGTGACCAACAAGGAGGGGCGCTATACCGACACCGTACTGCGCGTGCACGACCTGCATGCCGCCTTTGATGTGATCGTCAGTGGCGACACCTTTCCAGTCAAAAAGCCCGACCCGACCAGTGTGCTGACCTACTTATCGCGCTGGGGGATCAACCCTTCGGAGGCCTTGTTCGTGGGTGACTCGTCCATCGACGCTGCGACCGCACGCAATGCTGGTGTGCCCGTCTGGTTGTTGCCCTATGGCTACAACATGGGCCAGCCGGTGCAGGTTTGCGCGCCCGACCGCGTGATTGCCGACTTTTCGGCGCTGCTTTGAAAAGTATTCACCCGGTCATGCATGGCACCAGAGGCATCGTCAAGGCGCGGTTCGATGCCTTTGGTTGTTCTGGCATGGCCAGCCGCATCAAACCTGTGAGCCTGGAAAATATGGCTCAGCGCTACCGTTGAAAGAAGTTGTCTGGTAAGCCCACGAGTTTGGTGATGACACCGAAATTCCCTTACATTAGCGCCGCGCCTTGCGCCGCTCTTGAACACTATTTACCGGGACACATCATGAAACTTGTACACCTCCTGATGGCTGCAACCGTTGTGGTTTCCGCCCCTGCTTTTGCCAACAAGGAACTGGCCCAGAAAAACAATTGCCTGGCTTGCCATGCTGTAGACAAGAAACTGGTGGGCCCGGCCTACCAGGAAGTCGCTAAAAAGTACGCTGGTCAAAAGGATGCGGTGGCTAATCTCACCAAGAGCATCAAGGCCGGTGGTGCTGGCAAGTGGGGCGCTGTTCCCATGCCTGCTCAGGCCGGATTGAGTGATGCTGATGCCAAAACCTTGGCGACCTGGATCTTGGCTGGCGCCAAGTAAGTTTTTCGTTTCAATTTTTTCAGGCAAGGCACACCAAGTCTGTCCTGTGGCCCGCCTGAGAGCGGGCTTTTTCGTGGGCGATGCTTGCCCGTTCAGGCAAGATGTTTGCTTGGCTGGGGTTGTCCCAGCTGCAAATCAGTGACATGGCACGGAAACCTGTCGGAGAAACCATATGCAAACTCGTCGACTAGCCCTCAAAAGGTCCGCAGTTGTGGCCGGCATGCTGGCCTCTACTGGCCTATTTCCCCAATTTGCCTGGGCCCTCAACAAAGCGGCCTTCGAAGCCAAGAGCGTGCAAGATGTGCTCAAGGCGCTGGGGGCCGGCGTACCCATCCAGAGTAAGGATGTCAGCGTGGGGGGGCCGGATATTGCCGAGAACGGTGCTTCAGTGCCCCTGAGTGCTGGCACAACCCTGTCTGGCGTCAAGCAGATGTTGATCATGATTGAAAAGAACCCCGCTACTCTGACGGCCCTGTTCAACGTCACCGAATTTGTGGAGCCCTCGTTTTCCATTCGGGCCAAGATGGCCCAGTCCTGCGACGTCTACGCGGTGGCCATCATGGCCGATGGCAAGGCCTACTTCGCAAAGAGAGAGGTCCGGGTGACCGTGGGCGGCTGCGACAGCTGATGGCCGTCAAGCCCCTCGTATGTGTACAGATTCAAGGCCGATTTAGGAGTAAACAATGGCAGACCCCACGCGCATTCGCGCTCAAGCGGCTGGTGACAAAACGATCGTGCGCGTCTTGATGGCCCACGAAATGGAAGGCGGGCAGCGTAAAGATGCCGCGGGAAAGATTGTTCCCGCCTGGTACATCCAGGACGTCACCGCCACCTTGAACGGCAGGGTCGTGCTGACCGCCGAATGGGGGTCATCGGTGTCGAAAAACCCCTTTCTGCAGTTCACGATCAAAGGTAGCAAGGCGGGCGACAAGATCGGAGTGACCTGGAAAGACAACAAGGGCGACACCCGTACCGATGAGGCTACGGTGTCTTGATACATTCCTTCATCGACGCCAAGGCCATGCAACATCGGCAAGTACACCAGCCTGGCGTATCTGGAAGCGGAGAAAGAGGCGTTTTGAGCCTGGGCGCTAGCTGCCGCTTGTCAGTGGCAGCGCATTGAGCTCGGCGCGCGACTCGCGCCATTGCGGCCAGTGCTGATCGAGCAGGGCCACAAATCTGTCGTTGTGCGTGGGTTCCAGCAGGTGCAGCATTTCATGCACCACCACGTACTCCACCAAATCCTTGGGCTTTTTCACCAGTTCCGTATTCAGTCGGATGTGGCCCGCATGGTGATTGCAGCTGCCCCATTTGGTCTTCATCCGTTGCAAGAAATAGCCCGAGACCTGCACCCCTAATCTGGGTGACCACCGCGCAATGAGCTGGGGCACCAGGCCGTGCAACAAAGACTTGTGCCAGTCGTGCATGACCTGGGCCCGTCTGGTCTGGTCGTGGCCGGGCCTCACTGTCAAAGTGATGCGCTTGTGGTCCAGCTTGATGTGTGGTTTTACAGGGGCCTCGACCACCGTTAGCAAATGGCGCCGGCCCCACACGTCATGGCTTTCGCGGTCCACCAGCTGCCGTGGCGCTTCTCGGGCTTGTGCACTCAGCCTGGCTTGCTGCTGGCGTATCCAGCCCAGTTTGGAGATGGCGTAGGCACGCGCCACCTCCAGTCGTGTGCCCATGGGGGCCACCAGAGACACCCGACCGTCAGGTGGATGCACGGTGAGGTGCACGTTTTTGATGGCTTTGCACTCCATCACCACCGTAATGCCCCCCAGCTGAATCACCTCTGGCATTGGACTTCCGGCATCAGTAGCCCGTCTGGCTTTTGACGATCTCAAACACGGCCATCGTGGCTTCGCGGCTCTTGCCCAGCGTTCGGTGGATGACATTGAGCACCACCCGCTCCTTCACCACGTCACCTTTCCACCCGGCCGGCACCTGGGTCTTGATGGCGGTGTCCAGCCGCATGGCCAATTGCGCACGCTCGTCACCATATTCGGGCCTCGACTCGGCAACCTTTAGCTCATCCACATCGGGTTCCATGATGGAACTCAGGTTGTTGTAGAGGACCATTGCCTCGCGGTTGCCCCGCAAGGCTTGGGGCACGGCTGCATCAGCCTGCCCTTTCGTCAGCTTCTTCACCAGGAGTTCGGCATTGCGCAAAAACGCTTCATAAGCATCGGTGTCATCGCG
Organism: Pseudomonadota bacterium; assembly: GCA_046046715.1. Lineage (GTDB taxonomy): Bacteria > Pseudomonadota > Gammaproteobacteria > Burkholderiales > Burkholderiaceae_C > JBEEJZ01. The sequence goes on from JBJOJH010000037.1 coordinate 4,261, forward strand.
CTTTTGTGCGATCAAGTCATCCAGCAGTTTCGACATTTCTTCGTAAAACCGCGGGTCGGTCAGCTTGTCGCGGATGATGGTCTTACGCACGTTGTTGATGATGCCCTCAGCAATCGCATTGCGACTGAGCTTGCCCTTGGCATTGAGCTTTTGGGCAATCGCATCGTGTATGCCCGTCTTGATGATCAGCTCCGTTAGTGACAGCGTTTCCAGGTCGCCCAGCGCCTGCGCCGAATCGGCCTGAATGTAGGTGTTGATCAGGTGGCGCATGTCGGCTTCAAAGGGCTTGATGTCCAGCTCTTCGCCCGAATGCTTTTTGATGGCCTCACGCACCTCCGCATAAAAATCTGCTTCTTTTTGCAGCGCCTGCGCCTCGGCTGTCGTGTAGCCCGCCTCGGTCAGGTTTTGTGCCAGATCGGCATAGGCTCGCACGAAGGTGGATACCGATTTGTAAAAACTGATGCGCAGCGGCTCGGTGCTGTTCAGCGCTTCTGGGTCGCTGGCATGGCCACAGAAATAGCCGATGAACTGCTCAATTTCCTGAGGGGCGGACACAGGCGCACACAAATAGCTCAGCGCCTCGCGGGCGGCATCCAGCTTTTCTCTGCCTTCTTTGAGCCAGTCTTTCACGATCACATTGCCATCGCTGCCGTCAGACTCGTCTATGTCCAGCTCGTCCGAGGTGTAAACCGCGATCGCGTTCTGCAGGTTCTGAAACAGCTCCTTGTAGTCCACGATGTGGCCATAGTCTTTGTCTTCACCGTCCAGGCGGTTGGTGCGGCAAATGGCCTGAAACAGGTTGTGGTCGCGCAGTTCGTTGTCCAGGTAGATGTAACTGCAGCTCGGCGCATCAAAACCTGTCAGCAACTTGCTCACCACAATCAGCAACTTCAAGTTGGCTGGCTCTTCGATGAAGCGGCGCTTCATCTCGTCTTCGTACTGCTTGGTGGTCTGGTCTTTGGCCAGCACATGCTGGGTGTAGGTGTCGAACTTGTACCGCTCGTCGCTTTTGGCCGCCTCGCGTGAGATGGCGTTGTGGTTGGGCTCAAACGACGTGATGATGCCGCAGTAGTCGCCAAACCCCGTGTTCTTGAACAAGCGCAAATAGTGGCAGGCGTCGTAAATGGAGGCCGCCACCAAAATGGCGGTGCCCCGGTCGTTGTTCAAACGGGGCTTCACGCCAAAGTCGTGAATGATGTCTGCCACGATGCGCTGTTTGCGTTCGCCCGAACTCATCAGTTCTTCCATCGTGGCCCAGCGCCTGCGCAGCATCGACTTTTGGTACTGGTTCAGCCCCTTGGTTTTGATCTCAAACCAGTCATCCACCGCTTGCCGGTGGGTCAGCTGTTGCGGCACCGTACGGGCTTCGTATTTCAGGTCCAGCACCACCTTGTCGGCTACCGCCTGATGAAATTTGTAGGTGTGGATGTAAGTGCCAAACACATCCCGCGTGGTTTGTTTGTCTTTGCGCAGCAGCGGCGTGCCAGTGAAGCCGATGAACACGGCTTGCGACAGCCAGCGCTTCATCTGCTTGTTCATGTCGCCGCCTTGGGTGCGGTGGCATTCGTCCACAAACACATAAAAGCGGCCATGCACGGGCGGTGGGTCGCCCTTCAGGTCGGCCGCATCAAACTTGTGAATCAAGGCACACAGCAGGCGAGGCGCAGGCTGAGCCAGCTTGTCCACCAGCTCGCGGCGGCTGGTGATGCGCGGCGATGGCGAATCAGCGCCTATCACCCCGGCGTTTTTCATCACACCTTCAATTTGTTTGTCCAGCTCGTCCCGGTCGGTCACCACCAATACGCGAGCTTGCGCGTCGTGCTCCAGCAACCACTTGGCAATTAGCACCATCAAAATGCTTTTGCCACTGCCCTGCGTGTGCCAGATCACACCGCCTTCGCGTTGTTTGATGCGCTCTTGAGCGGCCTTCACACCCTCGTACTGGTGCAAGCGCGGCACTTTCTTTTGGCCTGCGTCAAACACCACAAAGTTGCGCATCAGGTCCAGCAAGCGGGCTTTGTCGCACAGCTGTGCCAGTGGTTCGTCCAGCAAGCTGCCGGCAGCCCACGTGCCCACCATATCGGCTGCACCTGCGGCGTGGTGTTTCCACTCCACATAAAACTTCTCGGGCGTGCCCGCCGTGCCATAGCGCAAGCCCTGCGAATCGTTGCCCGCCAGGGTCAACTGCACCGTGCTGAAAAAGCCCTGGTTAAAGATCGCATCCTGGTTGCTGATGAGCTGGCGTATGCCCTCGGCCACCTCTACCGAGCCGCGCTTGAGCTCCAGCACCACCACGGCGATGCCGTTGATGTAAAGCACCACATCCGGGCGGCGCTCGTGTCCGCCGATGTGTGAATGTTTGAGGGTCACCTCTTCGGCCAGGCCAAAGTCGTTGGCATATGGTTTGACCCATTCAATCAGGTGCACCGTTTCGTGCGCGGCACCTGCGGCCACCTGCACTGGCACGCCATAGCGCAGCAGCTGGTAGGTGCGCAAATTGGCCTGGTAAAGCGTCACGCCCGTCACGTCACTGGCCGCTTGCAGCTTATGCAAGGCTTGCGAAATGTGCGCGTCTGAATAGCCACGCTTTTGCAGGCTGGCACGCAGCAAACCCACTTCAATACAGCGGTTGCCCTCGCGCTGGCTCCAGTCGCCCAAATAGGCGTAGCCCAAGCCACCTTGGGCCACGGAGCGGGTGATGCGCTCGATCACGCGGTTTTG
>JBJOJH010000038.1:0-3260 GCA_046046715.1 Pseudomonadota bacterium
TGCTGGCTACCACGATGACCTTTTGGCACATGTCGCGGGCAATCGGCAAACCGAAGCCGCCACACACCACGTCGCCCAAAAAGTCGAGCAGTACGTAGTCAAAACCCCAGTCGTGAAAGCCCAGTTTCTCCAGCGTTTCAAAGCCGTGGATGATGCCGCGACCGCCACAGCCGCGACCCACTTCAGGGCCACCAAGCTCCATGGCGAAGACGCCATCGCTCTTGAAGCACACATCGCCAATGCTCACGGCCTGGCCGGAGAGCTTCAGACGCGAAGAGGTCTCGATGATGGTGGGGCAGGCCTTGCCACCAAACAGCAGGCTGGTCGTGTCGCTCTTGGGGTCGCAACCAATCAGCAACACCTTCTTGCCCTGCTGGGCCATCATGTAGGACAAGTTAGCCAGTGTGAAGCTCTTGCCTATGCCGCCCTTGCCGTAGATCGCAATGATTTGCGTCTCTTTGGTCACTTCGCTGGTGCTGACGGCGTCGGGTTCCACGTCGGCCTCGCGACGCAGGACTTCGACAAATTTGATGGGCTGGGTCGTCGTTTCGGTGTTCATGCGCAAGCACTCCAATCCAGGATCATCTTGAGACAGTTCGCATCTCCGAAGGCGGTCTCGTAGGCAGAGCCAGCTTGAGTCGATGGCTGGGTATGGGTGATCAAACCGTCAAGTGACAAGCGGCCGGTATGCACCAACTCATTGACGGCCAACAAATCGGGACGCTTCCACTCGGCAGCGATGCGCATGCGTGCCTCGCGCATGAAGGCCGGGGCGTAGGCAAATTTCAGGTCATGCTTGTAAAAACCAGCCAGCACCAGCTCGCCACCAGGGCGCAGGCGCTGGATCAGGCTGTCCAGCAGGCTGCTGTCGCCGCTTACGTCGTAAATCGTGCCGTAATCGCGGCGCGGGTCGTCTTGCGGTTGCAACACGGTGTAACCCTCGGCCCCGGCAAAGCGCTCGGTCTGGGTTTCCCACACTGTGGGGGCCGGCAGGCCTGCAGCCACCGTCAGGCGCGCCAGCAGGCGGCCCATGACGCCGTGACCAATGATCAGTTCAGGTGGGGCAAACGGGTCTTGCTGACCACCGCCGGAGACCGCGTGATAAGCCGTCGCGGCCAGCGCCAGCAGCACCGCCTGGGCTCCCAGGTGATCGCCCACAGGAACGACCTTTTTTCCCGTGACGACCAGGCGCGAGGCTGCACCGCCAAACAGGCTCTTGACCCCGCTGAAACAGTTAGCACCCGGCACAAACACACGCTGACCAGCTTGCACTCCCGAATCGGCAGCGGCGCGGACCACACGGCCTACCGTCTCATAACCAGGCACCAGGGGGTAACCCATGCCCGGAAATGGCGGCATGCTGCCATCCCAGAGCATACGCTCGGTGCCGGTGCTGATGCCACTGAACTCGACCGCCACATCCAGCTGCCCGGCTTGCAATTCGGGCAGGTCCAGGGCCTGCAAGCTCAGTTGCTTGGGGCTGTTGAACACGACGGCTTGAGATTTCATGACTGTATTGTTTGATTTACATCAGTGTATGTCAACTTTAATTGACTGTATTCTTGGAATCTAAGGGTAAACACTGAGATTTGCGCCCCAAAAGAATCCGCGCATGAATGGGCATCGCGTTGGGCACCTGTTCGACGTGGGTGAAGCCGGCCTCTTGCATCATGGTTTGCAGCTCTTGCGGGGTGCGCAAACGCCCTGCTCCCATGGCCAACAGGTAAAAGTGAAAGTACGCGTCGACCGAAGCGCCAGGCTGTCCGACCTCCTCGTCCGGCTGGGCCATGGGCTCGGCCAGCAGCAAGACGCCCCCTACTGGCAAGGCGGCGTGGGCTTTGTGCAAAATCTGGCGCACCACTGCATCCGGATGGTCATGCGCGACGCGCACCAGGGTGATGAGATCGGCCCCTTCGGGCAAAGGGTCATTCAGAAAACTGCCGGGATGCAAGGCTACGCGCTCGCTCAAGCCCTTTGCCTGCAGGCCCTCGCGGGCCAGCGCCAGCACTGGCGGCAGGTCGAACATCTTGAAGGTCAGGTGCGGCGCATGAGCGGCCAGCTCGCTCACAAAACGTCCCCTGCCTGCACCCACATCAAGCACGCAGCGGTGATCGTCAAAAAAATACGACGACAGGATCTCCTGCACCACAAAGCCCTGCGAGGCCGCCATCAACTCAGAGTAGCGGGTGAACTTATCCACCTCCGCTTGGGGCATGGCCGCTGTAGTGGGTTGCTCGTGGGCATAGGGCCAGTACTCGGCCATGCCGCCGCTCCAGGCGTTACCCAAAAACTGCAAGGGATCCCTCATGTCCTGATAGAGCAGATGGTTGTGTTCAATCATCTGTGCAATACCTTCGTGCTGTGCCAAAGGCACTCCCAGAGGTCCCAGGCCAAAACGACCGCGACTGCGGTGCTCCAGCAAACCCAGAGCCACAGCCGACAAAAGCAAGCGCTGCAGCACTGCGGGTGCCAGCCTCGTGCGCCAGGCCAGATCGTCCAGTCCAGCGGGGGCGTGGTGCAGGGTGCGAAACAGGTCCAGCCGGACACAACTGAGCAGCACCTGGCTGTACACAAATCCAGCCATCAGATCAAAGAGCTTGCGGGTACGCCTGCGAGTGAGCCAGCGGGTCAACGGATTGCGCAACGACCAGCGGTACAAACCCGGGTGGGCGTACCAACGCTCCAGGCGTTCCTGCCAGGCGTCCCTGAAAGTGGCTAGGCCGGTGTGGGCCTGCATGGAGGCCAGATCCGGAGGCTGGGACATGTGCTTTCCTTCGCGTGAATCGGATGTTGGCTATTGCTCAATGAGGCGCGCTGAGCTGCCCTTGTGCCAAAGCGACAAGGACTTTGGGATGGGTCTTGAAATGCCCCTCACACATGGCTTTGGGCACCAGGCGCTCGGCTTCGGCCTGCACCAGCTGACGCAACATGTCCCGACAAGAACAGGCGGGAATCGATGCAGCGGCCAGGTTAATCAGCTCATCAAAGCGCGCTATCGCGCCTTCCAGGCCCAACGCCTGTGCTGAGCTGGGTCTGGCGTGCAGGGCGTCTTGCCCCACCGGCTTGCCGAGGTTGGCGGCGTCGGCAATGACGTCGCGAATGTCGTCGGCCACCTGATAGGCCTCACCCAGGTAAGCCCCCAACGGCGCCCAAGGCTCAGGTTCACGGCCGCAGCTGAGCGCACCGGCGCACGTGGCCGATACAAACAGCGCACCGGTCTTGGCGCGCTGGTACCGGCCCAGGTCGGCGCTGGTTTCACA
>JBJOJH010000039.1:0-8218 GCA_046046715.1 Pseudomonadota bacterium
GCGCTGTTCACCGCCCCGGGGGGCACCACGCGCAAGACCTGACCGACTTCGATTTGGTTGGGGTTGTCCAGACTGCTCCAGCGGGCGATATCACGCCAGTTCTGGCCCTGATCCAAGCCGATGCGTATCAGGGTGTCGCCAGGTTTCACGGTGTAGTAGCCCGGCTTTCCCGCATTCTCGGCGCCAGGTAAAGGCTTGGCGACCGACACAGATGCCGCTGAGGGCGCCGGCGCAGAGCTTTCCAGGCCGGGTTTGGTCCCGACGGTTCGGTCTTCGACAGGCGCGCGCCTCATGGGTTGCGAACTGCAGGCCACCAGGCCGGCAGCCACCGCCACCCACAACAGATGGGTCAGGGATCTCAAATTCAGCACATGCACATTCAGTATTTTTTCAATAGGCATCAGGCAATTCCAGATTTGAGGGGCACAAAGTGCACGGCCTCCAGCACAGACTGGCGTACACCCTGCGCTGTTTTATCAATCACAACGAGCGCCTGCTGACCGCGCGCTCCAGAAGCGACCGGCGCCACCAGCCGTCCACCCACTGCCAGCTGCTCGATCCAGGCACTGGGCACGGCTTCACCGCCTGCCGCAGAAATGATGGCCGCATAAGGCCCGCCCTGGGGGTAACCCAACATGCCGTCACCCAACAGCAGGTGGACATTGGCCAGGCGCATGGGACGCAGGTTTTCACGGGCTTTTTCGTGCAAACCCTTCAGGCGCTCAATGCTGTAAACCTCACTCGCCAGGTGGCTGATCACCGCGGCCTGATAGCCACAGCCGGTACCGATCTCCAGCACCCGGCCCAGCTTGCCAGTCGAGGCGTTACGCAGTAGTTCCAGCATGCGAGCAACCACCCCCGGCTTGGAGATGGTCTGCCCCAGTCCAATTGGCAAACTGGTGTCTTCGTAGGCCTGATTAACCAGCGCCGTGTCTACAAAGCGGTGTCTTTCCACTGCGCCCATGGCAGACAACACCATGGCATCTTGCACGCCCTGCCCTGCCAACTTGCTCACCATGTTGTGCCGTACAGCGCTGGAGTCCAGTCCCAGCCCCTGGGGTCGAAGGGCAGCAGGGCTGGCACCACCGTAGATCGGCGCCGCAGCCCGCGTTTGCGCCCGTGCTGGCGGCACCAGGTTCAATTTGGCGGGAAAACCAGGGCGCTCTCTCATTGGCAATTCAAACGGATGCTGATGAGCCCGACTGCAGCCCTTTAACACCGAGCGTCCACTCATCCAGACTCGCATAATCGGTCAGGTCAACCCGAAGAGGGGTCAGGGTCATATGCCCCAGCTTTGATGCATAAAAGTCGGTGCCCTCACCGGCGTCTTTGGCACTGCCGGCCTCGCCGATCCAATACATCTTTTCACCACGAGGATTGACCTGGGTGATGAACTTCTCAGCCGCATGGCGCTTGCCCAATCGGCAGACCTGCATGGGCTTGATCGCCTCAAAAGGTGCGTTGGGAATATTGACGTTCAGGAGCCAGGGGCGTGCGCCCACCAGATGCTGGGCCATGAGTTGCTGGACCAGGTCACGCGCTTTTTGCGCGGCAGCGTCGATATGGCGCCATCCTTTTTCCACCTGCGAAAAAGCAATGGCCGGAATGTCAAACAGGTAGGCTTCCATGGCCGCGCCGACAGTGCCCGAGTAAATCGTATCGTCACCCATGTTGGCGCCGTTATTGATGCCTGACACCACCAGGTCGGGGCGGTAGTCCAGCAAGCCCGACAACGCCAGGTGCACACAGTCTGCCGGGGTGCCGTTGACATACCGAAAACCGTTGGCCGCTTCGGTCACATACAACGGCGAGGTCAGGGTCAAGGCGTTGGACTTGGCGCTGTTGTTGTGCTCGGGCGCTATGACCTCCACCTCGGCGATGTCTTTGAGCGCCTCCGCAAGGGCCACGATGCCTGCGGCGCGGAAACCGTCGTCGTTCGATACAAGTATTTTCATGAGGTGATCAGATGTGAAAAAAGATTGTAGGCGTCGGTAGCGTCTGATTCGACTTTGCGCATTGGCTTGGCCTAGCCAGAGGATGCGAACCGGACTGGGCGCGACTTTTGTAGCCGCATTTATTGCACCCCATCACCAGGGGAGTCGCTGCCCGTCGTATGCGATAAAGGTCCCGGTATCCTGCGCTTCCAGGCTCAGGATGACCCGCATCAGGTCCTGTACGGCATCTGTGGGGCTACGCCCGATTTCCATCCCCCGAAACGGACGTGACAGCGCCGTGTTCACCGTTCCCGGGTGTAGCGCCACCAGCGCTGCGCCCGGGTGAGTGCGTCGCATCTCGATGGAGGCGGTTTTCAGCAGCATGTTGAGCCCGGCCTTGGAAGCCCGGTAGCTGTACCAGCCGCCCAAGCGGTTGTCTTCAATGCTGCCCACCTTGGCTGAGAGTACGGCCATCACCGAACGCTCAGAGGCCAGTAAGCCTGAAAAATGCGATACCACGAGTGCTGGCCCCATGGCGTTGACACGAAAACAGGCCTCCATCTGGGCGTAATTCAGCTGACTCAGCCTTTTTTCGGGCATGAAGCCTTCGCCATGCAACAGCCCCGTCGCCACCACAATGAGATCGAACTTGCCTTTGCCTGCAAGCGCTTGCGCGGCTTCAGCCATGCTCTTTTCATCGTCATAGTCAACTGCCGGCAAACTTTTGCGCCCCAGAGCTATTACTTCAGCGCACTGCGGCAAGGCTGAAAGGTGTTCGACGAAGGCGGCACCCAGACCGCCAAAGCCCCCCACCACCAGCGCCCTGAAACCTGGGGTCATGATTGGAATGCATCCTTGTACTGCTCACGCAGCAGGTTTTTTTGAACCTTGCCTATGGTGTTTCGCGGCAACTCGGGCACCACCACGCAGCGCTTGGGAATCTTGAAGTTGGCCAACTGGGTCTTGAGGGTGGCGATCACCACATCGCCGTCGATCTGGGCACCTGGTTTGGCAATGATCACGGCAACGCCAGCTTCGCCGAAGTCGGGGTGCGGAACACCCACCAGCGCGCTTTCGGCAACGCCCGCCAGCACATTGATGTAGCCCTCCACCTCTGCAGGGTAAACGTTGTAGCCCCCGCTGATGATCAAGTCCTTGCTGCGACCAACGATGGTGATATAGCCACGCTCATCCACCTTGCCCACGTCACCGGTCTTGAAGTAGCCGTCCGGGGTGAACTCTTCACGCGTTTTCTCAGGCATTCGCCAGTAGCCCGAAAACACATTGGGCCCCTGCACCTGGATACCGCCGATCTCACCTGTCGGCACTTCGCGTCCATCGTCATCCTGAACCCGCAAGCTGACGCCGGGCAAGGGAAAACCGACCGTGCCGCCACGTCTTTCACTTTGGTGACCATATCGCTCATCCGCTGAATATGGGTTGGAGGTCAGCATGATGGTCTCGCTCATTCCATAGCGCTCCAGTATGGTGTGCCCGGTTCGCTCCTGCCACTCCTTGAAGGTCTCGATCAGCAAGGGCGCAGACCCAGCAATAAACAAGCGCATGTTCTGTGTGGTCGTCCGGTTCAGCCCCGGCTCCGACAGCAGTCGCACATAAAGCGTGGGCACACCCATGAAAACAGTCGCCTGGGGCAAATGCTCCAAGACGCGCTTGGGATCGAACTTGCCCAGCCAGATCATCTTGCTGCCGTTGATCAGTGCGCCATGCAAGGCGACGAACAGACCATGCACATGAAAAATTGGCAGGGCATGAATCAGAACATCCCCTGGTTTCCAGCCCCAGTAGTCTTTGAGCATGAGTGCATTCGACAGCATATTGCCGTGGCTCAGCATGGCCCCCTTGCTGCGCCCGGTGGTACCACTGGTGTACAAGATGGCTGCCAACGCATTGGGCGACACCGATGCCGGCACATGTTGATCGCTGCAGGCAGCGGCAGCCGCCATCAAGCTGCCCGTGCCGTCCTCACCCAAGGTCAGGACATGTTGCGTGCCGGCCTGCTCTGCCAGCGGCCTGACCCACAACTCGTTGTGCGGCGTGCAGACCACCACGGCTGGCTCGGCGTTGCCGATGAAATAGCTCATCTCGCCGCTTTGATAGGCGGTGTTCAGGGGCAAAAACACATAGCGCGCCCGCAAGGTGGCCAGGTAAAGCATGGCGGCCTCGACCGATTTCTCGACCTGCACCGCCACGCGTGCGCCCTGATCTAGCTGCAAAGACAGCAGCCAATTAGCCAGGCGCGCGGTTCCCCGGTCCAGGTCGCGCCAGGTGTACTGGCGCCCCCCGGGATCAGCAACCTCTATAGCGACGCCATCAAGGTCGTCAGGAAATGCAGCGCGCAGCGCAGCGTACAAGTTGGCGTTTTCAGACACTTGGTTCTACCCCCCGGGTCAGCATGGATAACGGTCGTCGGATTCAGTCCAGCTTGGCGCCAGAGTCCTTCACCACAGTGGCCCAGCGTTTGAGCTCCGCCGCCACAAATTGGCCAAACTGTGGGCCCGTGACATTGGGAAACTCCGCGCCGTTACTGGCCCAGGCAGCCTTGATGTCATCGTTGCTGGACAATCGACGGAGCTCTTCCAGGATGCGCGCTTGCACGTCAGCGGGCGTCCCCTTGGGTGCCCAAAGACCGTACCAGGTGGTGACCGTGTAATCTGGCAAGCCCAGCTCACCGGCACAAGGCACGTCCGGAAAAGCAGGGTTACGACGGGGGCCAGACACCATCAGGGCCTTGATGCGGCCACCCTTGATGTGGGCTGCAGACGAGCCCAGGCCGTCAAACATCATGTCGACGTTGCCTGCAATCAAATCCTGCAAGGCCGGACCTGCGCCGCGGTAGGGAATGTGGGTGATAAAGGTACGGGTCTGCTGTTTGAACAGCTCGCCGGCCAGGTGATGTGAAGTGCCCGCACCGGCCGAGCCATAGTTCAACTTGCCGGGACTGGAGCGCAACTGCTGCAAAAAGGCGGCAAAGTTGCCGGGTACATTTTTGGGGTTGACCACCAGCACCTGGGGCACATTGGCCACCAGGGCGAGCGGCACAAAGTCTTTTTCGATGTCGTAGTCCAGCTTGGGGTACATCGACGGCGCAATGGCGTGGTGCACCGCGCCCATGAATAGGGTGTATCCATCTGCAGGCGCTCTGGCGGCAACACCGGCGCCCAAGGTGCCTCCCGCACCGCCACGGTTGTCGATCACCAGCTGGCGCCCGGTGAGTTTTGCAAACTGAGCAGACATGGGGCGGGCAAAAGCATCTGTACCTCCCCCGGCTGGAAAGGGCACCACCAGGCTCACCGGCTTGGACGGCCAGGCTGACTGCGCGTGAGTCATGCCGGGCAAAAGAACAGCACCGGCGCTGGCCGCACCGAATTTCAGCAATAAACGTTTGTCGCGGTTGTGGGTCATTTGTCGTCCTATGTCTGTTTTATTAAATGAGGAGCGAGCCGCACTGACGATCAAAGCTCAGAGTTGGCCGGCCCCAGGCGCATTGTGAGGGCGTTTTGATGTAGACCACGCCCACAATGAAATGCCGCCCAACATCATGGGGATACACAGCCACTGGCCCATACTCATGCCCAGCGACAACAAGCCCAGGTGAGCGTCGGGCTCCCGAAAGTACTCGGCCACAAATCTGAACACCCCATAGCCCAGCAAGAAGGCGGCAGCTACCTGGCCCTGCAGCCGGGGCTTACGGGCATAGAGCCACAGCAGTGCAAACAGCAGCAACCCTTCCAGCAGGAACTGGTAAATCTGTGAGGGATGACGCGGCAAGTCGCCTGCACCCGCAAACACCATGCCCCAAGGCAGTGAGGGGTCAACCAGGCGCCCCGGCAACTCGCCGTTGATGAAATTGCCAATGCGCCCTGCCGCCAGGCCGGTCGGCACACAGGGCGCTACAAAGTCCGCCACTTGCAAAAACGGGCGTCTGCGCGAGTGTGCAAACCAGAGCATCGCGGCAATCACCCCTAACAAGCCCCCATGAAAACTCATGCCGCCCTGCCAGACTGCAAACACCTCCAGGGGATGGCTTGCGTAATAGGCGGGTTTGTAAAAAAGGCAGTAGCCCAGCCGTCCTCCTAGCACCACCCCCATGACACCCAGGAACAAGATATCTTCAACATCCCGACGCGTCCAGGCACTGTCCCCCTTGAAGTCGCGATAAGGGGGGTGGTTCAAGCGTCGTTGCCCCAAAAACATGAACAAACCAAAGGCCGCCAGGTAGGTCAAGCCGTACCAGTGCACCGCGATAGGCCCCAATTGCAAAGCAACCGGATTGATGTGGGGGTGAATAAGCATGTCTGTTGGGATGTGGCCACCCGGCAAGCGATGACGACCACACAGTGAAGTGATAACCCTGGAAATATACTTGCCGGTGACATCTGTTTGCGGCCTGGGTCGCAGAATCAACACCCCACACCACTTGATAAGCATCATGGAAACAAAACCCATCACACTGAACCCACGCAGCAAGAACATCACCGAGGGCAAGTCCCGCGCACCCAACCGGTCCATGTACTACGCCATGGGCTACGAGGAAGGTGATTTCAAGAAGCCCATGGTTGGTGTGGCCAACGGTCACAGCACCATCACGCCTTGCAACTCCGGCCTGCAAAAGTTGGCAGACGCCGCCATTGCCGGCATTGAAGAAGCCGGCGGCAATGCCCAGGTTTTTGGCACCCCCACCATCAGTGACGGCATGGCCATGGGCACGGAAGGCATGAAATATTCGCTGGTCAGTCGCGAAGTGATTTCCGATTGCATCGAAACCTGCGTGCAAGGCCAGTGGATGGACGGTGTGCTCGTGGTGGGTGGCTGTGACAAGAACATGCCGGGTGGTTTGATGGGCATGCTGCGTGCCAACGTGCCAGCCATTTATGTGTACGGTGGCACCATCTTGCCGGGCCGCTACAAAGACCAGGACCTCAACATCGTCAGTGTGTTTGAAGCCGTGGGCCAAAACGCAGCCGGCAATTTGAGCGACTTTGACTTGCTCGAGATCGAGAAACGCGCCATTCCGGGCACCGGTTCTTGCGGTGGCATGTACACCGCCAACACCATGTCCAGCGCGTTCGAAGCACTGGGCATATCGCTGCCTTACTCCTCCACCATGGCCAACCCGCATGACGAGAAGATGAACTCGGCCAAGGAATCCGCCAAGGTCTTGATTGAAGCCATCAAGAAGGACATCAAGCCACGGGACATCGTCACCAAGAAAGCGATCGAAAACGCCGTGGCCGTCATCATGGCCACCGGTGGTTCAACCAACGCCGTCCTGCACTTCCTGGCCATTGCCCACGCGGCCGGTGTGGATTGGACGATTGACGATTTCGAGCGTATCCGCAAGCAGACACCTGTGCTGTGTGACCTCAAGCCTAGTGGCAAGTACCTGGCCGTGGACCTGCACCGCGCGGGTGGCATTCCCCAGGTGATGAAGACACTGCTGTCCGCCGGCCTGCTGCACGGCGACTGCCTCACGATCAGCGGCCAGACCATCGCCGAGGTCCTGAAAGATGTGCCCGATGTGCCCCGTGCCGATCAGGACGTGATACGCCCCCTGAGCAACCCCATGTATGCGCAGGGCCACCTTGCCATCCTCAAGGGCAACCTCAGCCCAGAAGGTTGCGTGGCCAAAATCACCGGGTTGAAGAACCCTGTGATGACTGGCCCGGCCCGCGTGTTTGATGACGAGCAATCTGCGCTCAAGGCCATTCTGGACGGCAAGATTGTGGCGGGCGACGTGATGGTGCTGCGTTACCTGGGCCCCAAGGGCGGCCCTGGCATGCCTGAAATGCTGGCTCCGACCGGAGCGCTGATTGGTGCCGGCCTGGGTGAGAGTGTGGGCTTGATCACTGACGGCCGTTTCTCTGGAGGCACTTGGGGCATGGTGGTGGGCCACGTCGCACCCGAAGCCGCCGTGGGTGGCACCATCGCGCTGATTCAGGAAGGTGACACCATCACCATCGACGCACACCAGTTACTTCTGCAATTGAACGTGAGCGACGAAGAAATTGCCAAGCGCCGTGCAGTTTGGGTGGCCCCTGCGCCCCGCTATACACGCGGCGTGCAAGCCAAATTTGCGTTCAATGCATCGACCGCCAGCAAGGGCGCCGTGCTCGACAACTATTGAGCCATACCGGGGTTCGAAATTTTTCGAACCCTTCGCCTCAAAGCCACCGCAAACACCTGGGTGTTCAACGGCGGTTTTTTTTCGGGTCGGCGCCCATGGCGTTGCGTTGACGGTCGATGCGGCCCTGACGTCTTTCGTC
>JBJOJH010000040.1:0-9464 GCA_046046715.1 Pseudomonadota bacterium
CCCCCAGTTTGAACAGGCGCAGAGCAATAGCCCGGGCGATGATGGCGGGTGACAGGTCGGCGTTCGCCCGCAGCAAGGTGTTGGCGCTGGGGTTGGCCATGGACCACTCGCCACCGCTGCCATAGTGGGTGCCGGCGGCATCGACCTCGTTGAACTTGCCCAGCACGGTGGGACGCACATCGGCGCGCCAGTTGTACAGCTCCTCCTTCAGCTGGTATTCAATGACCTGCCGCTTTTCCTCCACCACCAAAATTTCCTGCAGACCGGTGGCAAATTCGCGGGTGAGTTGCGCCTCCAACGGCCACACCACCGCCACCTTGTGCAGACGCACGCCCACAGCGCGGCAGGTGGCATCGTCCAGACCCAGATCCGCCAGAGCCTGGCGGGTGTCGTTGTAGGCCTTGCCGCTGGCGATCAGCCCCAGGCGGTCGTTCGGCCCTTCGATCACGTTGTGGTTGAGGCGGTTGGCCCGGATGTAGGCCAGGGCGGCGTACCACTTATGGTCAAACAGGCGTGCTTCCTGCTCAAGTGCGGCATCAGGCCAGCGGATGTGCAAGCCGCCAGCGGGCATGACAAAGTCGGTGGGCATCACGATCTGCACCCGGTCCGGATCGATCAGGGCCGAGGCACTGGACTCCACAATCTCCTGGATGGTTTTCATGCCGGCCCAGACGCCGGCGTAGCGGCTCAGGGCAAAAGCGTGCAAACCCAAGTCAAGGATGTCTTGCACGCTGGCCGGAAAAAACACCGGTGTGCCGCAAGCCTTGAAGATATGGTCGCTTTGGTGCGCGGCGGTGCTGCTCTTGGCCACATGGTCATCGCCCGCCACCGCAATGACCCCGCCCCAGGGCGTGGTGCCCGCCATGTTGGCGTGTTTGAACACATCACTACAGCGGTCCACACCGGGGCCCTTGCCATACCAAATGCCAAACACGCCATCAAACCGATTGCTGCCCGGCGGCGCAAACCCCAGCTGCTGTGTGCCCCACAGCGCGGTGGCGGCCAGCTCCTCGTTCACCCCCGGCTGAAAAACAATGTTCTGGGCCTTCAGGTATTTTTCGGCATGCCAAAGTGCCTGGTCGTAGGTGCCCAAGGGAGAGCCCCGGTAGCCGCTGATGAAGCCGGCCGTGTTCTTGCCCTGGCGCGCATCCCGCAGGCGCTGCAACATCGGCAACCTGACCAGTGCCTGCACGCCACTCATGAAGGCGGGACCAAAATCGAGCGTGTACTTGTCGTCCAGCGTGACGGCTTTGAGGGCCGCGTGCAGTGCATCGGTGTGGGGCGCGTTCATGGTGTCTATTGACTCGCAGTGGGCGAAAGTGGATCACATTGTGCTGGCCAGCCATTGTGCGGACTCTCCCGCGCGTCCACAAGCCTGGCCTGACCCGAGTGCGGGCCGGCCCCGGGTCATCTC
The DNA here is from genome assembly GCA_046046715.1 of Pseudomonadota bacterium. Lineage (GTDB taxonomy): Bacteria > Pseudomonadota > Gammaproteobacteria > Burkholderiales > Burkholderiaceae_C > JBEEJZ01. The sequence goes on from JBJOJH010000040.1 coordinate 1,415, forward strand.
GCTTTACCATGCAGGGCCATGACGCAACTGCAACGGCTCTTTCCCTTTTTGACGTGGCCTCGTCCCACGAGGGCTTTGTTGCGTTCCGAATCCATGGCCGGCCTGGCGGTGGGCCTGATGGTCATTCCACAGGGGGTGGCTTACGCCGCCTTGGCGGGCATGCCCTTGGTGACCGGTATTTATGCCTCGCTGCTGCCGGCCCTGGTGGCGGTCTTGTTCAGCGCATCGACACGACTGTCGGTGGGGCCCACGGCGCTCACCTGCCTGCTGGTCGGTGCCTCGCTCAGCGGCCTGGCCGCGCCGGGCAGCGCCCAGTGGGTTGAACTGGCCGTGTGGCTGTCGCTCTTGTCGGGCCTGCTGCAGGTGGGGCTGGGCTTCATGCGGTTTGGCTGGCTGCTGAATCTGGTCAATGCCCCGGTCTTGCTGGCATTTACCCAAGGGGCGGCGGTGCTGATTATTTTTTCGCAGTTGCGTGACTTGCTGGGTGTACAGACCGGTTGGCAAGCGCTGCTGCACACCCACCAGGTGCATCTGCCATCTTTGGCCTTTGGCATAGGCAGCCTGGCCCTGCTGATGCTGGCGCGCAAGATGCGCCCCACTTTCCCCACCGTGTTGGTCATCGTGCTGCTGAGTGCAGGCCTGTCTTTCGCGCTGGGCTTTGAAGCCAGCGGTGGCCAGGTGGTGGGCGAGCTGCCGCAGGGCCTGCCGGCCTTGTACCTGCCCAGCCTGCCCGACATGGCCACGCTCAAGCAACTGGTGCTGCCCACGCTGGTCATTACCCTGGTGAGTTTTCTGGAAACCGCTTCCAGCGCCAAAGTGGACAACGAGCGCCAGGGCGCGCGCTGGGACCAGGACCAGGACCTGATCGGCCAGGGCCTGGGCAAGCTGGCGGCGGGCCTGAGCGGCGCATTCCCCACCAGCTCGTCTTTTTCGCGATCGGCCCTCAACCTGTATGCCGGCGCGCGCACGGGTTGGGCCACGGTGTTCTCGGTGGTGGTGGTGCTGGCCGCCTTGCTGTTGTTCACGCCCGTGGTGCGCCACGTGCCACAAGCGGTGCTAGCCGCCATTGTGGTGGTGGCGGTGCTGGGCCTGATCAAGCCGCGTGAGTTTGTGCGTTTGTGGCGCATCTCTAGGATTGAGGCCACGATCGCCGGCGTGACCTTTGTCATCACCTTGGTGGCGGCGCCACGCCTGTACTGGGGGGTGCTGGCCGGCGTGCTGATGGCCTTGAGCCACTTTCTGTACCAGCGACTGCATCCGCGCATCATCGAGGTCGGCCTGCATGCCGATGGCAGCCTGCGCGACCGTCATTTGTGGCATTTGCCGCCGCTGGCCCCCCACACCTACGCCTTGCGCATGGATGCGGCCCTGGACTTTGCAGCTGCCGCTAGTTTTGAGCGCAGCATCGTCGAGCACCTGGCAGCGCACTCAGACACCCAACATGTTTGCGTCTTTGCCCAGGCCGTCAATCGCATCGACGCCACCGGGGTGGACACCCTCACCAAACTGGCGCGGCAACTGCACCAGCGCCACATCACCCTGCACATCAGCGGCATGAAGCTGCCCGTGGAGCAAGTGCTGCTGCGCAGCGGCGACTTCGCGCCAGCCCCCCTGCTGGTGCTTTACCGCACTGATGCAGAGGCTTTGGCTGCGCTGGCCAGGCTGATCGAGCTGCCTGCGGACATGGCAGGCATGTCCATCTGAGGCCCCAACGCCCGAGCGATCACCGATGAGTACCGTCAACAAGGCCATACTAATCAGGCAGCTGTGCGCACTGCTCGGACCGGGCACGTCAGAAGATGCCGTCGCGCGCGCCGTGGATCTGGCTGTGGCCCAGGAGGACACGACCGACAGCCGCCAGGTCACCATCCTGCTGTCGGACCTGCGCGGGTTTACCTCCATGTCGGAGAAATACACAGCGCTAGAGATGGTCGAGGCACTGAACCGCTATTTCAGGCGCATGAGCGAGATCATCTTGCGCTATGGCGGCACCATCGACAAGTTCATGGGCGACGCCATCATGGTGCTCTTTGGAGCGCCCATCAGCCGGGAGGACTCCCTGACGTCGGCCTTGGCCTGCGCGATCGAGATGCAAGGCGCCATGGCCACGATTAACGAAGACAACAAGCGCCACGGCATCGAGGCGCTGTACATGGGCATCGGCATCAACACTGGCGAGGTCATCGCGGGCCACCTGGGGTCTGAACTGCACAGCGAATACACGGTGATTGGTGACCAGGTCAACCTGGCCTCACGCGTAGAAGCCCACAGCCTGCGAGGCCAAATTTTGCTGAGCGAAAACACCTACCGACTGAGCAAGGACTTCGTCGACATCGGCGATGTGAACGACATCAAGGTCAAGGGTAAAAAAGGCTCGGTGCGCATGTATGAGCTGCTGGCGGTGCACCAGCCGCGCCACCTCAAGGCACCCAGCCGGGAAATCCGCAACAGTCCCCGGGTCGAAGTGGACATGCCACTGAGCTTTCAGTGCATCAGCGGCAAACTGGTGCTGCCCCACATCCACCTTGGGCGCATCATCGACATGAGCTACGGCGGCATCTGCTTCGTCAGCCCCGTGCCACTGGAGATGTTTGACGACATCAAGATCGCCTTTTCGCTGACCCTGCTGGACGCCCCCATGACCGACATCTACGCCAAAGTGTTGCGCGTGGCCCCGGCCGCCACAGGCCATGAATGCCGGGTGGAATTCACCGCCATCGACCCCACCACCACCGCCAGTCTGAAGGAGTTTGTGAACTCGATTGTGGAGTTGAACCGGCTGTAGGTCCGGTCCGAAGCGAGTCTCCTCTCAGGTCAGGCCCAGCAGGCTGACAACGACGGCGTCGTGATCACTCAAGGGCAGTCCATCCGAGTCAAGTGCGGGTATCACCCGGCTGGCGCCGGTTTTAAGTCCCCGGGTGAACAGCCAGTCGAGCTTCCAGGCCTGTGCATTCGGGCTGGTGCGGCTGGGCCGGGTGGTGGGAGCATGAGCTGCGCCGCCGTGACACACGTAACCCAGGCCCGTCGCAAGCGCAAACAGAGGCTCGGCATCGGTGTCATTTTTCTTGACTTCAAAGGTGTTCAAGTCACCCCCCACGACGATGGGGCCGTCCCCCACGATGCCCTCCATGGCACACAGCAGCTGGTGAAAAGTGTGGGCCCGCACCTGCGCTGAGTCTGAGTATTCAAGGTGCGCCGACACCACCCACAGGGGCCCAAGTTCAGTCGCCACCCGGGCCGCCACGGCACACCGTCCGCCGATGCGCGGCTCTTTGGAGCCCGCAGCAAACCAGCGCCCATCCTGATCCAGCCGGAACAACAACGGCTGCTCCAGCGCCGTGCGGCTCATCACGGCGTTGCCGTGCAAGCCTTGTCCGTTGACTTCGCCCTGGCACTGGGTCTGCTCACGGGCATTGCCCACACCCAGCTCCAGAAACTCAACGCCATAGATCGAAGCCATTCCCAGCTTGGCTGCCAGGTAGGCGGGGGTGTCGACCTGTCCGGTGCGCGCCATGCCGCTGTCCATTTCACTGAGCAAGGCAATATCCCAGGTCTTCATGAGCTCGCCGCTGGGGTCCGGGAAATAGCAGCGCTCAAGGTTCCAGGTGCCCACAACCAAGGGAAACTGCAACACACGGTGCGAGCGCAAACCCGGCGTAGAACGCAAGCTGCGCAAACACGACAGGGAGGCCATGGCATGCGCGTGCTGCGCAGGGCCGCGGTCACCCTGAAGCCAGGAAGTGCGCGCAGCCAGCTGCGGCACCTCCAGCGCCTCGGTCACCTCTGAAAACAACTCAAAGCCCCCGCTACTGAACGTCATTCCAGCGCCTCCCTGTCTGGCGATCGAACACATGCCAGTGCGCAGGCTTCGCCACAACACGCACACGGCCACCACTCAAATCCGTCGCAGGTCACCTGACAATCGCCGTTGGCGTCTTGTGTCGACGGTTCATGACAAGTTTCTTGGTGAAGTAGAAAACAAATCTCATGCTAGGCAGCCGGCGTGACACCCGGGTGAACAATCGATGAAGAGATCATGAAAGGGTTTCGGACATAAAAAAACCCCTCGGAGAGGGGCTTGGCGCTTGGGATCAAAACTTATTAAGAGAGCGTCGGGATACCGCTGATGTAACCCACAGCAGCCTTCTTCTTGTCACCCCAATTTGCTTTAACTGCCGCCTCTAGACCTGCCAGAGCTGGGTTGGTGACGGAAGCGAATGTCCAATCACCGGGGTGCTGGAAGCCAGACATGACGTATGCAAATCCATTTAGATCATCCACTGCCTGCAAGCAGACGCACTCACCACCAGCAGGGGCTGAAAGGATGCGAGACAACTTCAATGTGTCGACGTTGTAGGCCCAAACAAAATTGTTGAGGTGACGACCGGAGTCTTCACCAATGAACAACGTACGCATCGCTTCCGAAAACTTCACGTTGTCAGGATTAGAGATTTTGTCCACTACAGACGTGTTACTTTCAGCATCTGCCGTCATGGTTTCACCGAGCAACGCAGAGGGCACAGACATGCTCTTAGGCACCCAGTCGCTACCAATGGTTGCATCGGTACCCAAGACAACTTGATAGACCGCACCAGCCTTGTTTTCAGGCAATCCGATTGAGTCGGTAGCAGCACCTACATTGACCTTCATCGTGTCACGGATTTCAGCAACGGCAAAGTAAGCCAGTTTGTCTTTGGCGTTGACCGTAACGCCCTCAAACTTGCTGAACTCCATGGTGCCACCCATCTTGGCAGCGTATCGACGGGTCTCCAAAAAGGCAGCTGCTTTTTCTTTGCCCGCGACAAATTTCACCCACTGATAACCGTTGCCGAAATTGATCTTGGAATAGGCAACGTCATCGACAGTCTTAACATCCATGATGTCAGCTGCAGTCAGCGTGTTCGCCATTGCCTCAATCTCAACACTGTTGGCATGACCCAGCTCAATCCAGGTCAGATTGAACGCCCCACCGTTCAGCGTGCTAGTCGATGCAACTTGCGCGACGTAGAGCGTGCCCGATGACAACTCGCCAGCAATGTCAGCAACGAACATAAAAACACCGCCGCCAGATGCATCGTCACCCATCAGCACTGTGCGATTGTCAGGCATTACCTCGACCAGCTCACGAGAAATACGAACCATGCAGTAGTGCTTCTTGATGCTGCCAGTGCCGTCAGGGTTGACGGTCACTTCCGGGACATGGCCGTAGTGGTAGGGCTTGGCAGCAGTTTCGCTGCCAAACGTGTTTTGGCTGAATGCCTTGAACTGAATAACACCGCTGTCAGCTGAATTTGCAGCAATATTCACAGGATCAAGTTTCCAGGCATCTGGCTCATATTCTTCGCTGGAGAGATGGGTATTCCATGGAGAAAGGCTTGCAGCGCAAGTGATCCACAGGCCATGCACATCTTGTGTAGGTACGTTGTAGTAGTGCTTGACCGATAGTGCACCAGTTGTCTTGTTCTGATCCAAGGTAGCAATACCTATGGGAGAAGGCAGCTTGCCGTACATGCTGTTGCCAGCGTTGTCTACGTTTTTGTACTCAAACTGGGTTACCGCAAATACGGTGTTCCCACTGATTCCTGCCACCGATGGGTTTTGAAGTTTGAGCAAGGAGGTGCCGTCTGGGCAATCAGAGTAAAACTGCTCTGCAGTTGTGCCAGAAATGTCGAGTATGGGTGTGGTGCCATCTGGGTAGTAGTAACCACCAGCGATCACAGCACCGCCATCGGGGCGTGTAAATTCATCGCCAGTTTTATAGATAGCGTTGTAAGCCAGGTTTTGAGTTTTTGATGTTCCGTCAGAGTAAGCAACAGAAATCGTGGCATTCGTGAACGTGGTGGCGCGGTCAGCAACAGATGCCGGAGCGGCCATGTTGTTAAAGGTGACACCTGTGATCGTGGCGGTGCTCACTGGGTCAGAACCACCGCCGCAGGCAGACAGCAAACCAGCTGAGCCAAGTGAGGCTGATAGTGGCAAAAGGGGCACGCCCGCAAACAATTGCAGAGCTTTACGGCGCGAGGCTTGAAAGGCTTGGGTCATCAATCATCTCCGATAAGAGGGGGCCGAGGTCAATGGAGACTGCCCTCGGCAGGACAAGAAACAGGTCTAATTTGCCTGCTTCATGTGTCACCGCCATGAAGATTTGAAGATGAATTGATGACATCGAATTGATCATCAGGCCGCACGTCAGCCCAGATAAACGGAACCAATAAAAAAGCCTTTCCTCGGCTGGCGAAGAAAGGCTCAAATAGCCAGGTTCAATAGGCTGAACTGTTGCAAAACAGTCCAGCCTGGCTCACCTCACAGGCCGATCAGGCCACCGTCCTTGCGGGTGATGACGATGGTGGCGGAGCGTGGGCGACCTTGCGGGCCATAACCCTGGTTGCCCGGCCACATGCTTTGCGGTGCATCGCCCGACGACAGCGGCTTGGACAACTCGCCAGGATGCTGGATATTGACAAACAGTGTGCGGCCATCGGCGGTTTCAGTGATGCCAGTCACCTCAGCCCCTTTGGGTGCTACCAGGAAGCGGCGCAACTTGGCATCACCCAATGCGGCGCCGATGAAGGTGTCCTGGATGCCGGTCTGCTCCTTGCCATCGACCACCATCTTGTTTTTCACAGTGACCTTGCCACCGTCGCCCACTTGGCCTGGAATGGCCGCCAACATCATGCAATTGGTCTCGTCGGTGTAAGCACCGTCGTCGGTCTGGATCCAGCAGATGCCCGTAGCCTTGCTGAACCACAAACCGTCAGGCGACGAAAACGCGTTCTTGGCAGTCAAACCAGACAGGTTGGCATCGCCGGAGTCTTCTTCGGCACCGAAGACAAAGATGTCCCACATGAAACCTTTGGCGGTTGAACGGCTGCCGTCTTCCTTGAACCGGATGATGTGACCGTTGGGGTTGCCTGCGGACTTCTTGCCGTCCATGTCCATGTAAGCGCGGGGGTTGGCCGCGTCCACCTTGGCTGGCGTGCGGTTGGCAGCGCTGTTGTTGGTCAGGGCAAAGTAGATTTCACCGTTCTGGTAGTTCACCGCACCCCACTCGGGCCGGTCCATCTTGGTGGCGCCCACGGCATCGGCTGAGATGCGGGTGTTGACATACACATCGGCCTGGCTGCTGAACTTGAATGCAGCGTGATTGGCGATGCGGGCATCGGCCACATTCAACTCCAGCCACTCGCCCTTGCCGTCGGCATTGAACCGGGCCACGTACAGCTTGCCTTCGCTCAGGTACTTGTCGCCAGCAGGCATGCCACCGCCCACGTCACGTGGATCCCAGACCGCATTGCTCACAAACTTGTAGATGTACTCATTACGCGAGTCGCAGCCCATGTAGAACGCCAAGGGCTCGCCTGCTTTGGGGATGCCACAAACAGCAGCTTCGTGAGCAAAACGCCCCATAGCCGTGCGTTTGGCGGGCGTGGCGTTGGGGTTGAGGGGGTCGATCTCGACGGTGAAGCCGAAGGTGTTGGCCTCGTTGCGGAAATCCTTGTCGGCGCTGGCGCCCAAGGCAGCCAGGTTCCAGCGTGCGAAGCGGTCGTCGGTGGCAGACACGGTGTGCCAACCCTGGCTGTTCGACCGCTTGGCACCTGTAGCTGCGGGGGCAGAGGCCACGCCATAGCGCTTGCGCGAAGTCAGGTCGTTGGCAGGCAAGGCGGCGCCTGCGGTGGACTGGAAATAAGTCGCCCAATTTTCTTCGCAGGCGAGGTAGGTGCCCCAAGGGGTCTTGCCATGACCGCAATTGTTCAAGGTGCCACGGCTCATGGAACCGACGCCATCCCAGCGGGTCACCATGTAGTTGCGAATGCCGTCGATCGATGCGCGCGGGCCGCTGATACGCACAGGGGTTTGGGCCGTGATGCGGCGATTCAGGGGCGAATCCTGCTTGACGCGCCAGCCTTGTGCTGTTTTGACGATTTCCACGATGGACACGCCGTGCAGGTTGATTTCCTTCAGCACCTCGAGTTCTGGACGATTGCCCAGGTCCCACTCGCCAAACTGGTCAAATTTCTTGCCGTTCGCACCATTGGACGTTTGACCATTG
>JBJOJH010000041.1:0-10260 GCA_046046715.1 Pseudomonadota bacterium
TGTGAGGCAAATCGCGTATGAAACCCACCGTGTCCGACAGCGACACACTGCGACCCGCCTCGCCCAGATACAACTGGCGCGTGGTGGTGTCTAGCGTGGCAAAGAGCTGATCCGCCGCATAAGCGCGCGCCTTGACCAAGGCGTTGAACAGAGTGGATTTGCCTGCATTGGTGTAGCCCACCAATGAAATATTGAAAGTGCCGTGTCGCTCGCGCTGACGGCGCTGGGTCTGGCGTTGGCGCTTGACCTTGACCAGGCGCTCGCGGGTCCGCTTGATGGTTTCACCGATCATGCGGCGATCCAGCTCGATCTGTGTCTCGCCCGGGCCGCCGCGCATGCCGATACCACCGCTTTGGCGCTCCAGGTGTGACCATCGGCGCACCAGCCTTGTGCTGAGGTACTGCAACCGGGCCAGCTCCACTTGCAACTTACCTTCGTGGCTGCGCGCGCGCTGGGCAAAAATCTCCAGAATCAGCAAGGTGCGGTCATTGACCGGCATCTCCAGATGCCGCTCCAAATTGCGTTGCTGGGCCGGGCTCAGGCTCTGGTCAAACAGAACTTCTGTGGCGCCTAACTGCTGCGCCAATTGCTTGATTTCGTCGGCCTTGCCGCTGCCTATGAACAAGGCGGCGTCTGGCGCGCGGCGCTTGCAGGTGATGCGAGCCACAGGCTGTAGGCCAGCGGTCTGCGCGAGCAGGCCCAGTTCTTCAAGCTCGCCATCGAAATCGGGCAAACCCAAATCGACACCAACCAAAATGGTGGGTGCCTGATGAAGATCAGCGTGTGCAGTCAAGCGGGGGGAATTTGTGTGGAGTGGCGGTTCGGCCCGCAAAGAGCAGAACCGCCATCAGACGGGGTCAGGCTGCGGCTGCAGCAAGAGTTTCTGTTGTCGAAAAGTTGACAGCACGGCCAGGAACGATGGTCGAGATGGCGTGCTTGTAAACCATTTGGGTCACGGTGTTGCGAAGTAGCACCACATACTGATCGAAAGACTCGATCTGCCCTTGCAGCTTGATACCGTTTACCAGGTAAATGGAGACCGGTACATGCTCCCGACGCAGAGCGTTCAGGAAAGGGTCTTGGAGGAGTTGGCCTTTGTTGTTCACGATATGTTCCGTGTTCAAGAGTTATAGGAGCCGTCACGATAACACAGGCACCACGCTGGTTCGGGCGAGACAGCGCTATTCCCGCAATTCATTCTGAGGCATTGCGGATCGTCAAGAAATCAGTCGCCGGCTTTGTCTGCAAAAGGGTTTTGCGAGGTCTTCATCTCGATGCGCAGAGGCGTGCCGACCAGGTTGAATTCCTTGCGAAAGCGCCCTTCCAGATAGCGCTTGTAGGCTTCGGTCACATGTTCCAGCGAGTTGCCGTGGATGATGATGACGGGTGGGTTCATGCCGCCTTGGTGGGCGTAGCGCATCTTGGGGCGGTACATGCCCGTCTTCTTGGGACTTTGGAACTGCACCGCCTCCAGCAGCAGGCGCGTCAACACCGGCGTGCTCATCTTGCGGTTTGCGGCCTGGTAAGCCTCGGTGATGGACGACCACAAGGGCCCCAGACCCTGACGTTTTTGCGCCGAGATCAGGTGCATGGCGGCGAACTTCAAAAACGGCAGCCGGGTTTCAATGGAGCGCTTGACCAGCTCACGCTGGTAGTCGTCGATGGCGTCCCATTTGTTGACCGCCAGCACCATGGCGCGGCCATTTTCCAGAATATAGCCGGCGATGTGGGCGTCCTGGTCCGTGACGCCCTGAGTGGCATCGATCAACAACAAGACCACGTTGGCCGACTCGATGGCCTGCAGGGTCTTAACCACCGAGAATTTTTCGATGGCCTCAAACACCCGCCCCTTGCGCCGCAGCCCGGCTGTATCGATCAACTCGAAGCGCTGGCCATCGCGTTCAAAGGGCACCGAGATGGCATCTCGCGTGGTGCCCGGCATGTCGAAGGCCACCAGGCGCTCTTCACCCAGCCAGGTATTGATCAGCGTGGATTTGCCCGCATTGGGCCGGCCTGCCACTGCTAGTTTGATGACGCCGGCATCCGCATCTTCAGCCGCCTCGTCCTCATCCGACAGGTGCAAGGGCTCCAGGGCCAACTCGACCAGGGAACGGATACCCTGGCCGTGGGCCGCAGAGATGGGATAGACCTCACCCAGGCCAAGTTCAAAAAATTCCACCAGCTGCATGCCTTCGCGCATGCCTTCGGCTTTGTTGGCCACCAGCAGGCAAGGCTTGCCCAGGCGGCGCAGGTACTTGGCAATATCGTGGTCTTGTGCCGACAGACCCAGGCGCGCATCGACCACAAAAATCACCACATCTGCCTCGGCCACAGCCTGACGTGTCTGGCGAGCCATCTCGTGATAGATGCCTGTGCTGGCGTCCGGCTCAAAGCCGCCGGTGTCAATCACGATGTACTCGTGCTTGCCGTGACGGCCATTGCCGTAGTGTCGGTCACGCGTCAGTCCGGCAAAGTCGGCCACGATCGCATCACGCGACTTGGTCAGCCGGTTGAACAGGGTCGACTTGCCCACATTGGGGCGCCCCACCAGCGCGAGAACGGGTTTCATGTAGAAGGAACCAGATAAAGGCCGCTCAGCGCGGCCGGAAACCAAAGATGCCGCCTTTGCGGGTAACTACCACCAGAGTGTCAGCCGCAACAACGGGCGTCGCAGCGATGCCGGAGCCGTCGGTGGCAAGCCGCGTCAGCAAGCGGCCATCCTCGCGAGACAGAAAATGTACGTAACCGGCAGAGTCGCCAATCACAACAGAGCGCCCCAGCACCAAAGGCGCGGTTGGACCGCGGAACTTGAGCAGTTCAGACGACCAGCCACGCTCACCGTCCGTGCGGCGCCAGGTCAGTACCTTGCCGTCGCCTTCCACGCCAAACACCAGCTTCTCGTCACTGTCCAGACCCACTGAGCCCGAAGCGGGCTTGGTCCACAAAAGCTTCCCACGAGCAGCATCCACACAACCTACGGCCGCCTGAAACGCACGCACGCAAACCTCATCGCCCTGGCGCCCGACATCCGCAACCAGGTCAACCAAGCGTTCAATTTCATTTGCGCCGCGCGGCGTGGCGATGGGCGCATCCCAGCGCACATTGCCGTTGGCAGGATTCAGCCCCAGCAAGCGACCCGACACACCGACCAACAAGGTGTCGCCCACGGGAACCAGCACACCAGCCTGGCGCAAAACCAGCGGTTCGGCAGTGCGGGTTTGTGTCCACAGCTTGCGCCCGGTGCCGGCATCAAAAGCGGAGATCACACGGTCGCCCGACAGCACAAACACACGACCACCCGCCACCAGGGGCGCTGTGAACACCTGGGCCGACAGCGGCAGGCGCCAAGCCTCCCGACCAGCCACCCAGGTCACCAACTCGTTGTTCTGCGACACAGCGGCCGACACCTTGCCGTCGCTACCCACGCCAGCGCTCAGACCGCTCCGGCCCGTGCCACCGGCTGCTACACGCCACAACTCGGCACCTGAGGCTGCATCAAGGGACAGCAGTTGCCCATCATCACTGGCCACGGTCACTGCCGACCCGAGCACATTGGCCTGCAGGGGCAAGGCCACGGCGCCTATCTGTGCGGCCCACACTCGTTGTACCGAGATCACATCTGGACTAGGCATCAGTTCTGCAGGCGTTGGCTTCACAGGCCCACTGGAGCAAGCGGCCAGCACCCAGGCAACACCCAACAGGCACAGTCGCTGCCAGTGGTGAAGGCCCGCCATATGCAACTTCACTTTTTCACCTCGTCGGACGCACTCGATCCGGCAACCACGCGGGGGTCTACGCCCAGGGCATTGAGTTTGATCTCCACCAGTCGGCGGTATTCGGCGTTTTCCTGGAAAGCTTGATAGGCCTTCAGGTACTCGGCCTTGGCCTCATCGCGCTTGCCCTGCAACATCAACACATCAGCCTTGCGATCAGCCACCAAGGGTAGGAAGGATGCAGGAAAGGTGCCCGTGAGCTGCTTGATGGCCTCATCGTAAGCCTTGGACTCGGCCAACACTGCGGCCAGGCGCAAACGCGCCACGGCCTTGTAGCCTTCGTCCTTGGCGGATTCCGCCACCCAGCTCAAGGCACTTTGGGCTTGGTCATTCTTGCCCGCTTCTGCGTAAACGCGAGCGGCCAACAATGCGGCCTGCTGAGCGTAAGCGGTGCTTGCAAACTTGTCTTTCATGTCGCCCAAGGCGCGGTCCAGCTTGGGCAAATCGCCGGTGCGAGCCACGCGGTCCACCTCGTCATACATGGCAGAGGCCTGCGCAGCCTGGTTGCGCTGCCAATATTGGTAAAAGTTCCAGCCAGCAAAGCTGCCCAAAACCACGATCAGGGCCCAGGTGATGATGTTGCCGTACTGCTTCCAGAAATGCTTGAGCTGGTCAAGCTGTTCCTGTTCTTCGAGATCGAGATGATTGGCCATGTTGTCTTTGAATTAGGTGCGGGATTGTAGGGTTGCAGCCCAGGCGGGGACGTCGGCCAAAGGCTGCGCTTGCTGGGCGCCCTGCCCATCGCGCAAAGCCTTGACGATCACCTCGCCGCGGGCCAATTCATCAGCCCCAAAAATCAGTGCAAAGCGGGCGCCGCTGCTGTCCGCTTTCTTGAACTGCGACTTCATGCTGCCCATGCCTTCGGCGGCACCGTTAGCAGCCGGGGGCGCTGCATGCATCTGTACTGACACACCGGCCGCACGCAGGGCTTGCAGGGTGCACATCACCACAGGCAAGGCGGCTGCATCGGGCACGATGGCGTAGGCATCAGGCACGGGGGACTCCAATGCCTTTCCCTGCTCCTTGATGAGTTCCAGCACGCGTTCCACCCCCAAGGCCCAGCCAACGGCCGGTGCTGCCTTGCCGCCGATCTGCTCAATCAGGTAGTCGTAGCGTCCACCACCGCAGATGGTGCCTTGCGAGCCCAAGCGGTCGGTCACAAATTCGAACACCGTGAGGTTGTAGTAATCCATGCCGCGCACAAGGCGGGGGTTGATACGCCAGGCCACGCCGGCGGCATCCAAGATCGACTGCACCATCTTGAGATGCGCCAAAGACGCTTCACCCAGGAAACTGATCAACTGCGGTGCGCCCTCCACTACCGACTGCATCGCGGGGTTTTTGGTGTCGAGGATGCGAAGGGGGTTGCTGTGCAGACGGCGGCGGGCTTCCTCGTCCAGCACATCCATGTGGCCTTCCAGATAGCTGATGAGTGCAGCACGGTGGGCCTTGCGCTCTTCGGGCTGGCCCAGGCTGTTGAGTTCGAGCCGCACATCCGTCAAGCCCAATCGCTTCCAGAGCGCGTCTGCCAGCAGGATCAGCTCGGCATCGACTTCTGCGCCCGGAAAGCCCAGCGCCTCGGCGCCGATCTGGTGAAACTGGCGATAGCGCCCCCGCTGCGGGCGCTCGTGTCGAAACATCGGACCCATGTAGTACAGACGCTTGCCTCCGTCGTACAGCATGGAGTGCTCGGCCACGGCGCGCACCACGCCGGCGGTGCTTTCGGGGCGCAGAGTGAGGGCCTCACCATTCAGACGGTCCTCAAATGAATACATCTCTTTTTCAACGATGTCCGTCACCTCGCCCAAGCCGCGCACAAACAATGCGGTGGGTTCCACGATGGGCGTGCGAATGTTGCGGTAGGCAAAGGCGGCCATCAGCTCGCGGACCTGCGCCTCCAGCCATTCCCAGCGCGCCGAATCCGGCGGCAGGATGTCGTTCATGCCTTTGACGGCCAGCAGTTTGCCCGCCTTGGGCGCATTAGATGATTCAGCCATGCTTCAATTGCTCACACCTCGGACGACGAGGGTGTTCCAAATCTGTTTTGAATGTAGTTTTCAACAACGCGCTGAAATTCCTGGGCAATGCCTTCGCCACGCAGGGTCATGCGCTTTTCGCCATCGATGAACACCGGCGCTGCAGGTGCCTCGCCGGTGCCCGGCAAGCTGATGCCGATATCGGCATGTTTGCTCTCGCCGGGGCCGTTGACGATACAGCCCATCACAGCCACCTTGAGGCCCTCGACGCCCGGGTACTTGTTACGCCACACCGGCATTTGCGCCCGCAGAAAATCGTCGATTTGCTGGGTCAGCTCCTGGAAGGTGGTGCTGGTGGTACGCCCGCAACCTGGGCAGGCCGTGACACTGGGCACAAAACTGCGCATGCCCAGGGCCTGCAATATCTCCGAGGCCACCACCACCTCTTGCGTGCGCGCCTCGCCGGGTGCCGGTGTCAGCGACACACGGATGGTGTCGCCTATGCCTTCCTGCAACAGAATGGACAGCGCCGTGGTGGACGCCACTGTGCCCTTGGTGCCCATGCCGGCCTCCGTGAGGCCCAGGTGCAAGGGATAGTTGCAACGCTTGCCCAGCTCTCGGTACACCGCAATCAGGTCTTGCACGCCGCTGACCTTGCATGACAGCAGCACTTGCTCGGGCCGCATACCCATGGCCACCGCACGCTCGGCCGAGGTCAGGGCCGAGGTGATCAGGGCCTCGTACATCACGGCCTTGGCATCCCACGGCTGGGCGCGCTGGCTGTTGGCATCCATCAGGCTGGCCAGCAACTCCTGGTCCAGACTTCCCCAGTTCACGCCGATGCGCACAGGCTTGTTCCAGCGCACGGCGGCGTCAATCATCAAGCCAAACTGGCGGTCGCGCTTGTCGCCTTTGCCTACATTGCCCGGGTTGATACGGTACTTGGACAAAGCCTCTGCACAAGCCGGCACCTCGGTCAGCAAGGTGTGGCCGTTGTAATGAAAGTCGCCAATCAGGGGAACGTCGATGCCCATGCGATCGAGTTGCTCGCGGATGTAAGGCACCGCCTGTGCGGCCTCATGGGTGTTGACAGTGAGGCGCACCATCTCCGAGCCCGCCAGTGCCAGCTCCTTGATCTGAATGGCCGTGCCGACCGCGTCGGCGGTGTCGGTGTTGGTCATGGACTGCACGCGCACCGGCGCATCGCCACCGACCGTGACCACTCGCTTGCCCCAGCTGATTTGAGCTTGTAAAGAGCGCCTGGCCGCAGGGGCTGCAGCGGGAATAGGTAAATCCGAATGGACGTTCACAGTTGACATCACTTCACCTCAAAACGTGCAACGTTGTCGCGGGCAATGGCCAAGGCGTCAAATGCCTTGCCACGCACCATCACATCCACCGCATCGGCCTTGCCCAGGACCACCGACAAGGGTGCAGCGCCGCTGAGCGGCAAGGCCTCACCCGCGTAAAGGGTTTTGCTCGCCAGCACAGTGCCTTGGGCATCCAGCACCTTGATCCACGCCGTGTCGCGTGCCTTCAGGCTCAGATCGACCTTGGAGGAGTCGTTGACGGAGGCCGACACCGCTTGGGCTGCCTGGGCAACGGGTTCAGGTGGCTGCACTACTGCAATCGGCTTTGCGGCCTCGGCAGGAGGCTGAGGTGCAGGCAACACAGCTTTGGGGGCAGTGGGCGTCGGCTCGGCCACCGGCGCAGCGGTCAAGGTTGGGACACTCGGCGCACCCGCTGACACAGTGGCAGACGATGCGCTTGAGTCGCCAGAAGCCTGGCCCAGGAAACGAGGCAGGTGCTCGCTCAGCCACGGCCAGCCCAACAGAATCAGCGTCGCCAGAACCAGTGCGATCACCAGCAAAACAGACGGTTTGCCCAGGGAGGGGGTGGACGGCGTCACCCCGGCCGAGCTGCCCTTGAAAGGTGCGTTCAAACTGGGCTCCGAGGTCGCGAGGACCGGGGTGCCCGCTTGCGGCAAAAGATTCAGCACAGCATGCGCGTCGACCTTGAGAGAACGGCAAACGCTGGAGGCCAGCGCGCGGGTGAACACCGCCCCTGGCAAATCCTGATGACGATCAGCCTCCAGGGCTTCCAGACGCTTCACAGGCACTTTCAGACTCACAGCCAAGGCAGCGATGTGCAACCCCTTGGCTTCACGGGCCTGGCGCAGCAGCTGCCCCGCCGTCAGCGCCGCCACGGGCTCGGCAACGGTTACAGCGACAACCCCAGAACTGGCATCGTCAGCGGCCTGGGTACGCAAGCCTGCACTCAGCACGGCGTCGTCATTCATCAAAGGCACCTCGTTCATAAGCGGAAAACTCTTTCGATGAAGCAAACCGCTTTTTCAACTGACTCCCCAACTGCGCAACTGCGTCGGCATTTTGCATCCGACGCTCAATTTTCATACCCAACCACAATGACTCGGCGTTGGCCAATTCACTGTTATTGATGCGGCGCACATAAAACTGGGCACGCACCAGCTCACCGCGCTCCATCATCAGCTGGGCCAGGTTGTAGCCGGTGATGGGGTTGGCTGCATCCAGCTCATAGGAGCGCAACAAGCTTTGCTCAGCGGCGGCGCGCTTGCCGTCGCGCAACTGGCACAGGCCCTGCGCCATCCAGGTTTTGGCCCGTCCGCCGTAGGTCGGGTTTGCCAGCGCCTGAGAAAACTGTTGCACGGCTTCGGCATGACGGCCCCGCTGGCATTGCAACCAGCCCAGGTTGTGCTGGGTATCAGAGTCGCCGGGCTTTAAGGACAGCGCTCGCTTGAAACTTTCTTCAGCCAAGGCCATGTCGTTGAGCCGCATGTAAATCAGGCCGCGCATGTTGTAGGCGTCGGCATAGCCGGGGTCGGTGACCAGCGCCTGCTTGAGTTCGTCCAGCGCCACCGTAGTCTGACCCTGCTCAAAGTAGCCCACCGCCAACTCCAGACGTATGCGGGCGCGTCGACGGGCCTCGGGCTCGTCCGAATCAGTCACGATGTCATTGCGCATGGCTCCAGAGGGAGCGCCTCCAGCGCAGCCGGCCAAACCCACCAGGGTGCCCAGTGCGATCAGGCTCATCACGAGCCAGGACAGCCAGCCACGCGGCGAAAGATTGCTTTGATACATCATCCCTGGACCTCGGTTCTGGACGTCGCAGCCTCTTGGGGCACAGCGTGTATGGTCACGGTGCGGCGCCGCGCCATACGTTCCGCGGCCTGGGTACGGTCTTTCACATCACCCGCCAATTGCCCGCAGGCGGCGTCGATGTCATCGCCCCGTGTCTTGCGCACGGTGGTGACGATGCCAGCCTCCAGCAGAATTTTGGCGAAGGCCTGCACCTGAGCCTTAGGCGAGCGCAGCAGGCCCGAGGCCGGAAAAGGATTGAAAGGAATCAGGTTGAACTTGCACCAGCTCACGCCCGGGCCGTGCTCCTTGACCAGCGCCACCAGCTGGCGCGCATGCTCAGGCTGGTCGTTCACCCCATCGAGCATGCAGTATTCAAAAGTAATGAAGTCGCGCGGCGCAGGTTCCAGGTAACGCTTGCAGGCCTGCAGCAGCTCGGCAATCGGGTACTTGCGGTTCAAGGGCACTAGGTCGTCGCGCAACGCATCATTGGGCGCGTGCAGTGACACGGCCAGTGCCACCGGACAATCGTGGCCCAGGCGCTCCATCATGGGCACCACTCCCGAGGTGGACACCGTCACCCGTCGACGCGACAGACCGTAACCATGGTCATCCAGCATCACACGCAGGGCGGGCACCAGAGCACTGTAGTTTTGCAGCGGCTCGCCCATCCCCATCATCACCACATTGGAGATCACACGATCTTCGCGCCCCAGGTGCTGACGCAAAAAGTGCTCGGCAAACCAAAGCTGGGCAATGATCTCGCCCACGCTCAGGTTGCGACTGAAACCCTGATGACCCGTGCTGCAAAACCTGCAGCCCACCGCACAGCCAGCCTGTGAAGAAATGCACAGGGTGCCGCGGTCATCTTCGGGAATAAAAACGGTCTCGACGGCATCGCCGCCGCCCACATCAAACAGCCACTTGATGGTGCCGTCTGAGGAGATATGCTGGGCGTTGACCTGAAGTGCCTGTACATGGGCCACACCCTTGAGCTTGTCGCGCAAGGACTTGGCCAGGTCACTCATGTCATCAAATTGGGACGCACCTTTTTGATGAATCCAGCGAAAAAGCTGGGTGGCCCGGAAACGTTTTTCTCCCAGCCGTTCGCAAAAAACAGCCAACCCATCAAGGTCAAAGTCAAGCAGGTTGGCCGTCATTGCTAGGTGGGACGTTTCCCTTAGCGGGAGTAAACGTTCATGCCGGGGAAGAAGAAGGCAATCTCCACCGCAGCGGTTTCAGCGGCGTCAGAGCCGTGCACGGCGTTGGCGTCGATGCTGTCAGCGAAATCAGCACGGATGGTGCCGGCTTCTGCCTTCTTGGGGTCGGTAGCGCCCATCAGGTCGCGGTTTTTCAGAATGGCGTTCTCGCCTTCCAGGGCCTGGATCATCACAG